>NZ_JAPEHY010000016.1:0-99488 GCF_028823715.1 Shewanella sp. K8 | reverse complement strand
CCCGACTTGACGATCACCACCTCCATAGGAGGTGGTTTTGGGGTGACAATAAAAACCCGGGCATGCCCGGGTCAGTTGCAACAGGGATAGCCTCAATCGGCCAGTAGCTGATCGGCAACGAAAGGGTTGTTTCGCCGCTCTTCACCAAAGCTCGACATAGGGCCGTGGCCGGGAATGAAGTTGACCTGCTCGCCCAAGGGCCAGAGTTTGTAACGAATGGAGTCAATCAACTGCTGATAGTTGGAGCCGGGAAAGTCAGTACGACCTATAGAGCCACGGAAGAGGACATCTCCCACCCAGGCCAGGTTCTCTTCGCGGTCAAAGAAGATCACATGCCCGGGTGTATGCCCCGGACAGTGAAACACCTGCAATGCCTGCTCTCCCAATGTAACCTCTTCACCATCTTCGAGATAACGGTCTGCCTCGAAAGCTTCACAGGCCGGGAAACCAAAGTTCTGGCTTTGGCGTGGCAGGTTCTCCAGCCAGAATTTATCGTCGATATGCGGGCCAATAATCTGCACGTCACACTCGGTGGCCAAAGCCTGGGCGGCACCGACATGATCTATGTGTCCGTGAGTCAAAAGAATATATTGCAACTGCAGGCCGTGCTGCGCCAGGGCATCCATTATGCGCTCATGGTTACCGCCTGGATCTATCACAGCGGCTTTGCCACTCTTCTCACACCAGATGAGGCTGCAATTCTGCTGGAAAGGGGTCACTGGGATGATCTGGTATTTCATTACACACACTCGCAGGCTGTTATCGTTCCATGATCGATAGATCGTCTCGATGCATGATCCACCAACCCGGCAACAGAAAAATTGATCCCGGGCAGGAAAGCGACAGATAAGCGGCTTTTCTGGCGCCGGTTTGCAGCGCAGGGATTTTTGTATACAATTTTGAGCCATCCAACCTTCAAGCCCAAGGCCCTACATGATAACAGACAGCTGTCTTGCTGGCATCCTGAGCCGCAAACACTTCTTCTCTCTGCCACTGGATTATCAGCACCCCACCGGGGAACAACTGCAAATTTTTGCCCGGGAGCTTATCGGCACCCAGGATAACGCCGCGACCCTGCCACTCCTGGTGTTCTTTCAGGGTGGCCCGGGCTTTGGTGCCGCCCGCCCCCTTGCCAATGGCGGCTGGATTAAAAGAGCGCTCAAGGAGTATAGGGTACTCTTGCTGGATCAGCGTGGTACTGGTCTTTCAAGCCCGGTCAGCTTCAAGACACTGGACGGCATGACGCCTGACGAGCAGGCTGAGCACCTGAGCCATTTCCGCGCCGACAACATCATCCGCGATGCCGAGGCGATTCGGGCGCAACTGAGCCCTGATACTCCCTGGAGCATTCTCGGTCAGAGTTTCGGTGGCTTTTGCGTACTCAGATACCTGAGCGCCGCGCCGCAAGGGCTCAAGGAAGCCTTTATTACCGGCGGTATCCCTTCCCTTGAGCGCCCCGCTACCGAGGTTTACCGGGCAACTTATCAACGCCTGCTGGCCAAAAATCAGGATTTCTTTGCCCGCTTCAAAGATGCCAAAGCCCTATTGGCCGAGCTCAGAGGCTTTATCAATAGCCATGAGGCGCGCCTGGCCACAGGAGAGCGGCTGACCCAGGAAATGCTGCAACTTTTAGGGGTCAACTTAGGCATGGAGCAAGGGCCGGAGGCCGTCTACTATCTGCTGGAGCAAGCCTTGATAGATACCCCAAGTGGCAAGGCGCTCAACCCCTTGTTTGAGGCGCAGTTCTGTCAATTGCTGGATTACAATACCAACCCGCTATTTGCCATAATGCACGAGTCCATCTACTGCCAGCAGCAAGCGGCAAACTGGGCCGCCCACAGGGTGCGGGGCGAATATCCAGCTTTTGCCCCGGACGCCGAAGAGCTGCTTTTCAGCGGCGAGATGATTTACCCCTGGATGTTCGAACAGTTTGCCAACCTCAAGCCACTGAAAGCCTGCGCCGAATTACTGGCCGCCAAAGCCGATTGGCCTTCACTCTATGACCCGAACATTCTCGCCAATAACCGTATACCTGTCGCCGCGGCCATCTACAGCGAAGATATGTATGTCGAGCAGGCCTACAGCCTGGAAACCGCCGCCAGAGTCGGCAACCTCAAGTATTGGTTGACCTCTGAGTATGAGCACAATGGCATACGCATGGATGGTGAGCGGATCCTCGATAAGCTGATTGCGCTCAATCGCGGCCAGGCGCTCAGGTGAATTCAGCTTGGGTTAATTTTAAAAGCGCACACTGAACTTGGTTCCACATCCATTGACGCTTTGCTTAAACGCTTGTTTCGGTGTCGTCCCGGTCTGCCCTTTTTGGCAGACCTTTTTTTATCCAAAAAAAACCGCAGCCAAGGCTGCGGTGGAAATAACGGACTGGGTCCAATCCAAAGAATACAGGGAGACTCGAACCGCCGACTTAGCGCTTCATTGCTGGATAGGTGAACTCATGGCACTGATTGCAATAAACCTTGCTCTCTTTGTGCTCCTGATGGCAGTAAGTACATGGCAAGTCCGTGCCATAGTGCAGGCTGTCATGGGGGTTGGGTTCAACATCATGACCGGCGTTGGCCGGACGTGCTGTCTGCTTGGCAACATCTTCAGGAGTGCCGTGGCAGGCTTCACAGGCTGTCGCATCGGGAATGGTCTTGCGCTTGGCATCACCATGGCAGGCGGCACAATCGACACGACCATTTTCAGCCGTCATGACTTCTTTGTGGTAGTCCTTGATCTTCATGGCGTTGGCCGCTCCAGGCAGCAACAAGGCGCAGGCTACAAGAACAGTGGATATCATCTTCAACATCTTGGGCTTCCTGTTGCGGGGCAGTTGCCTGCCCCGCTCTTCTATCAGTAGTTGGCAATAAAGTCGTGTGACGCCTGAATGTCAGGAGTGAAAGGACGATCTTTGCTTACGAAAGGCACTTTCTGACGATAACCTTCATACATGGCACCTGTGGCTTTACCCTGCTTCAGGCTCTTGTCGTGCATCTTGCGCAGATCGATAGCTTGAGTAGAGTGCAACAGCTCCAGACCATAGATGGTGTTGGTGTTGTCAACAATCTGGATCAGGTTGTCAGAAGCCAGTTTCAGGTTGGTGAAAGTGTCTTCGATGTTACCGGCAATTTGGATACCATCGAATGAAACCGGGCTAGCCAATTGCTTGTTACGCACCTGCATGTCAACGAAGGCTTTCTGAATAGCACCGAAAGCATGACCATTGTTTTCCGGACCGGCCAGGAAG
This sequence comes from Shewanella sp. K8, assembly GCF_028823715.1. NCBI lineage: Bacteria > Pseudomonadati > Pseudomonadota > Gammaproteobacteria > Alteromonadales > Shewanellaceae > Shewanella > Shewanella sp. K8. The sequence continues at coordinate 96,241 of NZ_JAPEHY010000016.1, read as the reverse complement.
CGGCTCAGACGGGTAAAGTGGGCATCAGACAGGTGGATAGTGCGCATTACACTGTTGTGAGACACGTGAGTCAGGGCAGTGCTCAGGTTCTGTACCGCCAGGGCAACAGGCAGAGGCTCGAAGTTGGTGGTTGGGAACACCCCCCCCTTGCCTTCAACCATGTATTTGGCTACCTGAGGGAACTGGCTGTAGTCCTTGGATGCGCCCAGTACTACGGCTGGGTTATCGTCTGAGTGGTTGATCTGAATGTCGATCACTTCGCCCAGATCCACCAGGGCTTTCTTGGCACTGGCCAGAGTGTAGGCTGTGGTGCGATAGCTCAGAGGATCCTGCAGCGGACGCTCATCATTCAGTTGCCACAGATAGCTGCCATCCAGCTGCGCCAGAATATCCTTGGTGGTTGCCTGAATATAAGGGAAAGGACGGATATCATTGGTTTGTGGCAGGAAAGGTGCCACGTTACCATTCAAACCTTCAAGGCTCAGACCGAATACGGTTGGAGACACTTCCAGCAGGTGCTTGGCATCCTGATAGCCCTTCATCGCATAGGCTACAGCCACTGCGTTGTTGGACAGGATGGACAGAGCATCTTTACCCATAGGCTCCAGCAAAGGAACTCCGGCATCGGCCATGGCTTCACGGCTGCTGACACGCTTGCCCTTGTAGAACACTTCCCATTCACCAATCATTGCCAGACCTACGTGAGAGGCCAGCAGGATGTCGGCTTCACCCACAGTACCCTGTGAAGGGATAACTGGAGTAATACCCTTGTTCAGGTAGGCTTCGTAAAGGTCGGCAACCACAGGCTGAACCCCGGTTTGACCGGCCAGAATGGTGTTCAGACGCACGGCCAGAGCCACACGGGTCAGACGCACTGGCATAGGCTCGCCGACACCGGCACTGTGAGCGCGCAGCGTGCTGTAGTTGAAGCTACGGGAAGCATCCATAACGGCGGCACTCAGCTCACCATTGGCATCAAACAGCTTGTGGTCTTTGTTCAGGCCCACACCTACAGTCAGACCATAGACAGGCTTACCCAGACGCGCAGCTTCCATCAGCAACTCGTGAGACTTAACCAGTTTGGTGCGTGCCTGAGAGGCTACTTTGACTTTGGCGCCATCGGCAATGGCCCAGGCTTGTTCCTGAGTCATGTGCTTGCCATCCAGAACCACTTGTTCCATTGCCAGAGCACTGCCTGACATCAGGCCCAGCGTCAGCGACGCCAGCATTAGAGATTTGTTCATCATCTTACTCCTTGTTATTGAATTTGTTACGCTTGCTTCAGTGCTACCGGCTTGGCAGCGGCACAGTTACGGCCGGCATTACGGCCGGTGACAATACCTTCAGCCACAGCACAGGCACCGAGGCGGCTGGCACCGTGAATACCGCCGGTGGATTCGCCGGCCGCATACAAGCCTGCAATCGGCTGGTTACTGACCAGATGCAGGACTTCAGAATTGGTATTAACCTTGACACCACCCATGCAGTAGTGAACTTTCGGCCACATACGCACCGCGTACCATGGGCCCTTGTCCAGCACTATGGCTTCCTGCATTGGACGACCAAACTCTTTGTCTTCACCGCTCTTGACCGCTTCGTTCCAGCGGGCCACCTGCGCCTTGAGCTTGTCGGCCGGCATACCATAGGCCTTGGCCAGTTCATCCAGAGTGTCGGCCTTGGTGATCACCTTGTACTTGATACCCCAATCCAGTGTCTGGGCATTCTTGGCACCTTCGGCATTGGTAAAGCCAATGGGATACACAGGGTTATTGTGCTCATCTCTGCGGGTCATGATGGCATCGGCACGCGCCTTACGGTCGGCCAGCTCATTGAAGAAACGCTCACCGGTGCGCACATCCACCACTATGCCGTGAGGATAAGTGGCAATGGTGTTGAACTGGGATGCAGTACCAAAACCTTTCTCATCGGGTGATGCCCATGGGCCCAGCTGAATTTGATCCAGATGGATAGGGTTGGCCCCCAGAAGCATCATCTGCTTCAGTGCTTCAGAGGTCGCACCCGGATGGTTGGTTGAGTCCAGGTCATTGTTCAGCTCAGGCAGCTGCATCATGCGATATTCGATATCCCGACCAAAGCCGCCGGTCGCCATGATCACCCCTTTGCGGGCTCCTATGGTGCGTATCTTACCTGTCCGCTCCCGTGGGAAATAATAACCTTCACGAACCTCGACCCCGATCACGCGGCCTTCAGCATCACGGATAAAAGATTCGAGCTTTGTTTGATTTTTCATGATCACGCCTTTGGCGCGGGCAGCCTTGACCAGCGGACGTATGATACCGGCGCCGGAGCTTTCTACTGTCTGCAGTACCCGCTGCACACTGTGACCACCGAAATGCTGTACGAAAGGCTTCCACTTGACGCCGTAGTCAATCAGCCACTGGCAGGATTCTGCCGTGCCGTTACATACCAGCTTGAGCATTTCAACATCATTCATACCACGACCCGCACGCAACATGTCGGCCACCATGGCATCCACTGAATCTTCAATACCGGCCTGCTTTTGCAACGGAGAACCGGCAACCGCCATGGCACCACCATTAATGGTTGAGTTGCCGCCAAAAACCGGCATCTTGTCGATAACCATTACGCTGACACCGGCTTCACGGGCCTGCAGGGCTGCTGCCATACCAGCAAAGCCACTGCCGACTACCAATACGTCTACCAGTTCATCAAAGGATTCCGGCGCCTGTTCGCGGCACTGGGCCATGGCACCACTGCTGACAGCCATCCCCACCCCGGTCACTGCCAGAGCGGCGCCGCCCTTGAGCAACTGACGACGACCACTGTCTATTTTCTGTTTTTCTGTCATGTACTTATTTTCCTTTCATGCAGGGAAAGAACTCAGTCAACCAGTTGCACTGGCCATGCCAACTAACCAAAAAGAGGTGCTCAGGGGGAGATTTATGATTACGGCCACAGAATCACGAAATATAAAGATCTACAATCACGAAACTTCGCGGTTTATTTGAAATATCAATGGAAAAACACTTTTATTACGAGTGTACCAGGCGGCTCTGCAGTAGCCTGCAGTTGGAAACCTCGCTTAAACACTACTTCGACTATGTACGTGACTCAGTGCCACTCGATGGCCTGTTCATTAATATTTATCGAAAAGAATTCAATGATATACAATTTATCGCCCAGGCCAGCGAAACGCAGGCAAGCACGCTTGATGTCCAGGTTTCCCTCCCTGAGGGACTGGCCAAAACACTGGAAGATCCCGATAGGCCGAGGGTGAGGATTGTTAACGACATTGATCATGATCCCGTGACATCCCAGGTTGCCCCCAAGGTGATCCCCGGGATCCGCTCACTGGTCATTTTACGTATGTCGATGGAAGATACCCATTTGGGCATAGTAGGCTTTTACTCCAAGAGTGCCGGCACCTTCCGCCCCCGACACGCAGATATGTTGGCGCCGCAGATGAGCACCTTTGCCCTGATCACTGCCCTCAACCTCAGAGGCCGTAATCTGCTGCTGGAAAATCAGGCGCTGGCCAAACAAAACGTTAGCCTCAAACGCACGCTGGATGTGCAAAACGGTGTGGTCGGTGCCAACTCAGGGCTGAAACAGGTGATGCAACAGGTGCAATCCATTGCTCATCTCAACACCACAGTACTGATGCTGGGGGAAACCGGTTGCGGAAAAGAGGTGATTGCCAACGCCATTCATGAACTCTCGGCCAGGGCCGGCAAACCCTTTGTCAAAGTCAACTGCGGCGCCATTCCCGAGACCCTTATCGACTCAGAGCTGTTCGGTTATGAGAAAGGCGCCTTTACCGGCGCCGAATCGCGCAAGGCCGGGTATTTTGAACAGGCCAACGGCGGCACCATCTTCCTCGATGAGATAGGTGAACTGCCACTCTCGGCTCAAGTGAGACTGCTGCGGGTACTGCAAAACAGCACCATTACCCGAGTCGGTGGCCATGAACAGGTACACCTGAACATCAGAGTGATAGCGGCAACCCACAGGCACCTGCAAGCCATGGTGCATCAGGGGGATTTTCGTGAGGATCTCTGGTATCGGCTGGCGGTATTCCCGATAGACATCCCCTCTTTACGCCAGCGGCGCACAGATATCCCTCTGTTGGTGCAGCATTTTATTGAACAGCTGAGCGCCCGATTCCAGTTGCTCAAACTGCCCTGTATCCGCCCTGAGCAGTTGGCCATTCTCAGTCAGTACAATTGGCCCGGCAATGTCAGGGAGCTGATCAATGTGCTGGAGCGGGCCATCATTCAAAACCCGGCCGGACCACTGGACTTCAGTTTCCTGGCGCCGCAAACCGAAGCCGTGGCCACCGCCAGCGGCCAGACCATAGTGGTCGACCCCAGCCATGCGGGCAATCAACTGGTACCGCTGGAAACCATGACCCGTAAATACATAGAGCACGCCCTTAAAGTGACCGGCGGCAAGCTCTACGGCCCCGGTGGTGCTGCCGAGCTGTTGGATATTAACCCCAATACTCTACGCAGCAAGATGAAAAAACTGGGGATCGTTTAGAAACAGGACATGGCAAACGACTCTGGGCAGGAGCAAGCTCATTCCGACGGGGAAAAATAACATAAAAGGCCGAAAGTCATCACTTTCGGCCTTTTTATTGCACCTTGCTGCCGTTGCATCTTGTCGCATCGACGGACTTGAAAGCGCATATAGCAGTGGCGTTAAAAAGCGTAGCGCAGCGAGAAGCTGTACTCCAGGCCATCGTTGGGTGCAGTGCCCCAACTCTTGTAGTGCGTCAGTTGCAGCTTGAGACTCAAGTCTTGTGCCAATGGGCCGGAAACAGCGGCAAACAATTGATGACCATAATCGTCGTCATAACCAAAGACAGCCGCATGCTCGCGGTCACGGCCAAAAGCCGCAGTATAATCCAGGTTTAATTTCCAGCCCTTGGGGAGCACTGGCAAATCGTAATAACTGTTGCCATTGAGCACCACGCCGGATAACCCTGAGTAATCTTTATCGGTCAGATTGGACTGACTCACAGTATAATGCCCCGCCAATCCCAGGTTGAAACGCAGCGCGCCGCAGTCAAAATGCTGCTTCAAGCCGAGATAAAAATTATCCTCGGTCAGATGCTTATGGGTGCCGAGAAAGTTTTGCAGCCACAGGGCGGTACGCTCTTCGTTGAGCCGATAATGCCAAACCGTCAATGACTTGAAGGCGACCCGTTTATCCGCCACCCATTTACCGGGGTTTTCCACCTTGAGCATCTGATAAAAAGTGTTGCGCTCGTCACGACTGAAATGACTGAGCGCCACAAAGCTTTGGTTGAAAGCCCCGGGATTATCGTCACGGGTAGCACTCGTAAACCCCAGATATCCGGCTTCTATTTGAGTCGATGCGCCGGCATCAGTCATGCCAAAACCGCCAAGCAAGGTAACGGCCAACCCGACTATTTTACTATTGAGTTTCATCTTTTCCTTGTTCAATCAGAGTCTCCTTCAGCACCCTGGACTTATGTCCGTGATGGCATCTAGTTTCCCTTGCCCAATGCAATGGATAAGCTCGTGAATAAAGTGAATAAAAAAAAGGCCACCCTAAGGTGGCCTGTGCAGGGAAATACAGGGAGCCCCTTAGAAGAAGTAACGGATACCTACCGCATAGTTGTTGTCCTGCAGATCTTCCCAGGACTTGTCATCCATGCTGCTGAAGTCAATCTTGGCTTCGGCATACATCACAGTGTCACGGCTGTAACGGTAGTGCAGACCCAGAACCGCAAACTGGCGGGTCCAATCGCCTTGGATGGCGGTGTTGGCATCTGTGTCCAGATCCTGATAGCTCAGCAACAGAGAAGGAACAAAGCCGTTGTCATACTGGTAAGCAAGGATGAATTCGCCGCCGGTGGAGTCGTACAGGCTGCCGCCAACCAGTTCGTTCTGCTTGCTCTTGTGAGCGTTGAAGCCCACGTACAGACCATCGGCGTCACGGCCTGGAGCATACTGGTAGAAGCTGCCGTACTGGGCACCGATACCGACGATCTGGTTGGTATCATCAACGGCAACACCGGCCAGGTTGCCTTCAAAGTCGCCACGGTTGAAACCGGCCAGAACCTTGAACTTATCGGTCACATAGTAAGTCACGCTGGCACCATAGCTGGAGTCAAAGCTCAGCTCAGAGCCATCGTTCAGAGCGGCGCCGTTTTCGTCAAACAGGGCGACATCGTCATTTTGCTTGGAAGCATACTGCAGGGCGATATGCAGCTTGCCGAAGAAGGTATTGCGATACTGGAAGGCTGCATCGGCACGACCGGCACCGGTCAGGCCACCGTCACCAAAGGTGTAGGCACCTACAGACCAACCTGTGAAGGCATTGAGCACGTCGGTAGTGTAAGCCACATCATAGTATGCACCCCACTGCTTACCGAAAGTCAGAGTACCCCACTTATCATGAGCCATACCCACATAACCCAAGCGGTTGAACAAGAAGTCACTGTTCTTCTCGGCACGCATCTGACCGCCGCCCTGGCCTTGGGTGTAGATCAGGCCGTCATCGCTGGTCACCATGTTGATGCCCCACTCTGTGTGGGCAAAGGCACGCCAGCCGTTACGCTCCTGACGGTCAAAACGGAAACCTACGCGAGAGAAGTTATCAATAACAGAGGTTTCATGACCATCATTGAAGGCAGCAAAACCCAACCAACCTATCATGTTCACACTGTTGGTCTGATCGTTATACAGTTCCACAGCCTGAGAAGCGCCACTCGCCAGCATAGCCGGGATCATAAGTGCCAGGATCTTCTTGTTCATATTCATTACCCTTTTATAAGTAAAACGCGTTTAATACGCTGATTTATTAGACATATTTCTATGTGTTACTCGAGGGCTGCAGTTTGCGTGCCAGCTGTTAAAAAGCCAATCCCAACCCCTGGTTTCCTGAGCTGGATCGACAAATCGTGAAATATCGTGGTTGGCGGGCGTTAAATGCCGTGAGAAGAATTAAATATCGTTGTAACAAGCGAGCAGTTTATGCAGCAAAAGAGATGCATGCGTATCGACAAGAGCCGAGTTTACTGCCACACAGGCAAGAATAACGGTTTGATTTTTATACAGTTAAAGCTAACTCGGTTCGAATCATCACGAATGCTTGATGTAACAAGAGTTGATAAAGAAGGGGGGGGATAAAACAAAGGCAAAACCGCCGAGAATAGAAAATGAAATTGCTTTATTAAGATATTGATTTTATGAAACTTTAAATATATTCAGGCAAGATTTGCAACCCAAGCCAACTCTATTGCATTATGAAACAGTCAACCGCTGACACCTGGAGGGAATATGGAAAGCCTGCAACATCTGCCCGCCGAAATACTGCTGGGCATAGTCAATGAGAAACTGAGACTGCAATGCCCGGACAGAGATGCGCTTTATTACGAGCTTGACCTGTCACCTGCCCAGCTCGAGCATAAGCTCAGTGCGCTGGGATACGAGTACCATGCCCTGTCCAACCAATACCGACGCTTGAAATAACCCCAAGTTCTCAGGACGTTGCGGACTGGGCTTTGGTTTTGCTCTTGGTCGCTGAGCGATAGCTACGCTTGCCGGTGCCGGTCTTAACGCCAGTGCTCTTCTTGGTGCTTGTGCCCTTGGGAGCACCGGCCTTGCCGGCATAAGCGCCACTGCGACGTTTACGTCCTTTGAAGCCTGTACTTTTCACGCCACTCAAGGCCGTAGGCAGTTGTGCCTTGGCCTGCTCAATAAGCTCGCCCAGTTTAGCCGTCAAGGGCTGCATAAAGGCCTGATATTTAAGTTCACGGCGACAAATCGCATCCAGGCTACTTTCCCACAGCGCCGTCATATCCGGCGTGGTGGCCACTTCAGGCAGGCTTTGAATAAGCCCGCTACCGGCCTCGGTAGCCAAAATACTCTTGCCCTGACGTTTCAAAAAGCCACGTTTAAACAAGAGTTCAATGATCCCGGCGCGGGTCGCTTCTGTGCCCAACCCATCGGTTTCCTTGAGGATTTTGCGGATCTCTGGGTCTTTCACATAGCGGCTTATTCCTGTCATCGCCGCCAGCAGTGTGGCATCGGTAAAATGCTTGGGGGCCTGGGTCATCTTCTCCACTAATTCACCCTTAAGGCAATCCAGTATCTGCCCCTGAGTCAGCTCAGGTAAGCTGGTTTGAATATCTTCCGCTTCATCGTCGGCTTTTTGTTTGCCAAACAATTGCTTCCAACCCTGTTTCAATGGCTGTTTGGCCTTGGCCATGAAGCAACCTCCAACAATGTCGATCACAGCTCGGGTTTCAAGGTACTCATAATTAGGGTAAAACTGCGCCAAATACTGACGGGCAATCTGCAAATACACCTGACGCTCACGCTGTGACAACACACCGAGGTTAGCCGTCTTTTCCGTAGGCACTATCGCGTGATGGGCGTCCACCTTGGCATCATTCCAGGCCTTGGACTTAAGGGCGGGATTGGGCGCTTCACAGCCTTGCAGCAGTTCTGCCGCCCCTTGGGTAATGGCATTCAAGACTGTCGGGGCCAGCTGTAACTGCGCCTTGGGCAGGTGACGGCTATCGGAGCGCGGATAGGTTATCAATTTATGCCGTTCGTACAGGGACTGCGCCGTATCCAGCACCTCTTTGGCGCTCATACCGAAGCGTTTGGCGCAATCAATCTGCAGCGCAGACAGACTGTAGAGCAAAGGCGGTGCCTGGTGTCTTTGCTTGCGCTCCAGCTCATCTACCCGGCCGGGTTGGCCGGTGATCCTGCCGACCACATTCATCGCCAAACCGCGGGAGAGCACCCGCCCCTCCTCATCCATCCAAGGTTGACAGGCCTCACTGGGCTGCCAGCGGGCGCTGAAACAGCTCCCCTCTTGGGTGCTAAGATGGGCCAGTACTTCATAAAAAGGTTTGGGCACAAAGGCCGCGATTTCCAGGTCGCGCCGGACAACCAAACCAAGCACAGGGGTTTGCACCCGACCGACCGACAGCACGCCCTGATAGCCCACCTTGCGCCCCTGCAGGGTATAGGCACGGGTCATATTCATGCCGTAGAGCCAATCGGCTCGGCTACGCGCCAGTGCCGAAGTCGACAATGGCACAAACTCGCGGTTGCTGCGCATCTGCCCCAGGGCGCGTTTTACCGCCTGCGGGTTGAGATCGCTTATCAACAAGCGTTTAACCGCTGCCAACTTATCGCCCTTGACCCCAAGATGGGCAATCACTTCATCCACCAACAACTGCCCTTCCCGGTCCGGATCGCCGGCATTGACTAACTCCCTGGCCTGCTTGACCAATTTACGCAAGACACTGAGTTGGCCGCGACTGCTGGCTTTGGGTTTAATCTGCCAATCGGACGGGACAATAGGCAGATGTTCCAACTGCCAGGACTTGTAGGCGGGATCGTAAGCATCCGGCTCTGCTTGCTCCAGCAGATGACCTATACACCAGGAAACACAATCTCCGTTGCCAAGCTCGATATAGCCCTCATGTTTGCGATGGGGTTTGGGGAGCACCTCGGCGATGGCGCGCCCAAGGCTGGGCTTTTCGGCGATATAGAGGATCATCCACTGCGTCCTTTGGCTGTCACTGAACAGTATTACTGGATAAAATTACAGTAATTCTAGCCAAGTCATCTGTCGGCTGCAAACCCTCTGTGGGTAATGGCATGATTAACTAAGCTTGATTGGGCAAAGTTGATAGAACAAGGCGATTGAACAAGGCAACTAAACAAAGCAACTAAACACAGCGCAGCTATCTATTTTCCTCCTCAAGCTCCGCCAGGAATTCTTCACTTACCCAGTCAGCCGTTTCGGGAAGGACTTCTTCTGACAACCAGGAAAAAATATCCTTGTACACGGCCCTGGCCGGAAAACCTTGCTGTTCGCGCTTTCCTGTCCAGGTTAAATGGACAGAGACCAGCTCTTTTTGTATTTCGCCGTCAATCACTTTAAACCCAGCCACGCTGTCATTGTCTTGCCGCCTGGCGATGGGATAGAAGTCCTCCCCGGTTTCTTTTTGGTATTCCATTCTCAGCCCGGGTCCGCCGGGTTCATCGATAAACCACCAAGGCATGAGTCCTGCAAATTTATGCGCTTTCAACCAGTAATACTCTATGGGTAACTGCATCTGCTTAATTCCTTATTGGCCCGACGCTCTGCCCCGGGGTAAAAGCAATTCACCTGGATTTACCATAGTTAAATCAATGGGTTATTTAAGTAAAATCATCCACTATTCAATTTGAAGTTAGGAGTATATCCGGATCATGTTGAAGTACATTGAGCAATTTCCCAAATGGATCTCTGATATAAAAGCGGCGCACACCCCAAGGCTCTGAGATTGGCCCGTATTCAATCTCTATGTTTTGCGCTCTCAGCCGATGAAGCACCAAATCAAGATTGTCCACCTCAATAGATAGATCTGGCACCGGCGTCCCTGAGCCGCCTTCGGTCGCCAAACTGATTTGAATTTTCATCTCTTCAGCTGAGCCAAGGGTTTTAATCCAGCCATGGTCCATAACCAGCTCAAGACCAAAAATCGATTCATAAAATACTTGGCCTGCGTCCAGGTCGGCAGCGGCCACATTGGCTACGATTCGTTTCACTTTCATCAAGCAAGTCTCCTGAAATCTGCTCAAGCCGGCAACGCCGCCGATACGAAAGAGCGAGTCTGTTTTTTTAGCCTAACCATTCGCATGGCACCTGACCTTGCCGATAGCTTTGCTTTAAATAATCCAGAAACCTTGACTCCAAGCCCATGGTCCGAGCTTTCTCAATCAGCTCCAGGTCATCTGCGATATAACAGCATATCTCGTGGCAATTGGTCGCTTGGGACAATTTTATAAACAACGCTTTGCTATCAAATTTGTTATCCAAGCTGTTATCCAAGTGAGCATCAACCTCGCCTACTTGCTGATTTAAATGCACCCAAGCATTATCGAATGCCGCGTCATCCCTTTTATCCAGCAAGGCATCCAGCTCATCAGCGCGCTTTGAAAACAGATTTTCCAGTAACTTGTCCATAGTGTTGAATACAACCTTTCTCAGTATTTCCCTTTCTACCTTGCCGTAATCTATGCCCTATCAGCGGCTGAAATCAACCATGAAAGCCCGGCCGAGACTTTCCAGACCAATAGCAAGCCCCTATTTTTTCGACAGTCAAAACCAAGTGTCCCAACTGCGGTCCATCTTCAAAGTACTATTCGAAGATATCTTCACATACCCATGATTTTATTATGGAAATATTCATACCTCCATAAGCTCACTTTTCCATCACTCAGTGTAAATTCAATTGCGAACCATTCTTGTTTGCAATTAAAATGCAACATCTTTCAGGAGGCCAAATAATATGGAAACGTCCCCGCTGTTGTTGCGCTGTAACCAACTGCTTTGGTGTGAGGGATTGGTCTTGCTGGCAATCATGCTGGTATTGGCCAGTTTTGGGCTGGATGCCCGGCTGTTGATCCTGCTGTTGGCACCAGGCTTGGTGCTGTCTTTAGCCTTGGGATACCAACCCGGCAAGAAGACGCTCAGCCTGGTGTTTGCCTGCTGGGTCCCTGTCTGGTGCCTCATTTAACCCCTTGAGTTGTTTAGGAGAATGTTATGCCCAAATCCATGGTTCGGATGAGCCTTGTCGCCGCTGCTGTCAGCAGTCAATTGCTGCTGATGGGGGCCGCCATGGCCGAAGAAGCCCAGATGGAGCGCATGGTGGTCAGCGCCAACCGTACCCCTACCCAGATAAGCGAGCTCTCCAGCACGGTTTGGTTAATCGATGAAAACAGCATCCGCGAGCAGATAGACAGCGGCAAAGGCGTGAAAGAGATGCTGGCCGCCCTGGTTCCCTCCATGGACGTATCCAGCCAGGGCCGAACCAACTTTGGTCAGAACATGCGCGGCCGCGCCATGGTGGTGCTGATAGACGGCGTATCCATGAACACCTCCAGAGGGATCAGCCGTCAGTTGGACAGCATAGATCCCTTTAACATCGCCCGCATTGAAGTGTTGGCCGGCGCCTCAGCCCTCTATGGCGGTGGTGCTTTGGGCGGCGCTATCAATATAGTGACCAAAAAAGCCGCCGACAGCCAGGATACCTTTGAAGCCGAAGCAGGTTTCAAATCGGGTTTTAACGGCAGTGATGACTTGGATTACCGCGCCGCCTTTGCCGTGGCCGGCGGCAGCGATACCCTCAAGGGACGTTTCAGTGCCGCCTGGCAGGAAAATGGCCAATGGTTCGACGGCAGCGGCAATCAGGTGATGCCGGATATCACCCAAACCGGCATGCAGTACACCCAAGGTTATGATCTGATGGCCAATCTGGACTGGAGCCTACCAAACAATGCCACCCTCAGTGCCATGGTGCAGTTTTACAACAATGAGTCCGATGGCGACCACGGCCTCTATATGGGGGAAAACTTCAGCGGTGTCACCTCAGATGCTTCCCTGCTCGAAAGCCGCAAGGGATTGAATGCCGATCGCAGTCCCAAAACCGATCGTACCTTACTTAACCTCAGCTATACCCAGGCTGATTTTCTCGGCCAAACCTTGTACCTGCAAGGCTTTTATCGCAAGGAAGATCTCGACTTTCACCCCTTCCCTTACGTCAGTGAAACCCTCGGGGTTTACAACTTCTCGGCCTCGTCACAAAACACCGGCATTTATGGCCTGAAAGCCGTGTTGGAATCCAAGCCCAGCGACAGCCTCAAACTCACCTGGGGCATCGACTGGGACAAGGAGAGCTTCGACTCGGATCAGATGAGTTTTGATCTCGACGCCGCCAACCAGAGTGGCGGTTTGACCATGAAGGAGCTGTTCACCACAGGCCGATATGTCGACTTCAGTGTCGAGTCCATCGCAGCCTTCCTGCAGGGCAGTTGGGATATCAACGACTATCTGGTGCTCAACGCAGGTTATCGTTATCAGCAGATGGACAACAACGTCGATGACTTTATCGGCTATAACCAACAGGTGGCGATTGCCCAGGGTAAGGCGCCGGGAGCCGATGCTATCAAGGGCGGCAGCACCGACTACCATGTCGGCCTGGTTAACCTGGGATTGGTGGCTAAATTGAGTCGGGATCAGCAACTGTGGCTTGCCTACTCGCAGGGCTTTGAGCTACCGGATCTGTCCAAATACTATGGTCGCGGCAGCTATCAGGCCGATGCCGATGGTTATCTGCAGCTGACCAACAGCATCAATATCAATGATTCCCGCCTCGATGGCATCAAGACCGACTCCTTTGAGCTGGGCTGGCGCTATCTGGCCGACCGTTGGCAGGCCCAGGCCAGTCTGTATTATGCCATCTCGGATAAGGTGATTGAGGTCAATCGCAGCGATCTGACCATAGAAGTCAAGGACAACGATAAACGCACCTATGGCCTGGAAGCCCAGCTGAACTTCGATATCAGCAGCGCTTGGCAGGTGGGCAGCAACCTGCATCTGGTTCGCAGTGAAATCAAAAATGGCACCGACTGGATTGATGAGACAGTCACCTATGCTTCACCTTCCAAAGCCACGGCCTTTATCGCCTGGCGCGGTGACAGCCAACAGTTAAGATTGCAGGCCGAGCACAGCTTCAGCGCCGACTCTGACTATCGCTTCAAGGTAAATGATGGCCAGAGAAGTGAGCTGGACAGCTATACCACTTTGGATCTGCTCGGTTCCATCGAACTGCCGGTCGGTACCCTGAGCTATGGCATAGAAAACCTGCTTGACAAGGACTACAGCACCCTTTGGGGCCAGCGAGCCGCTTACTTCTACAGCCCGACTTACGGCCCGGAGAAGATGTTTGACTATCACGGCCGTGGCCGCACTTTTGCCATCAATTACCACCTGAGCTGGTAAATAACCTCAAAAAGCGTCGCCCCTGCGGCGCTTTTTCTCTTTTGCGCTTGTCAGCTCATCTCGGATCCCGTAGTTTGTGGCGGCCAATTTATTTACAGGGAAGTGTCATGCTACTTTTAATCGCGGCGATTATGATTGTCCTGCTGCGCCGTCTGCTCAAAGCCGATGAGCCCTTTCAGGGCTATGAATGGCTCGCGATTGTCACCTTGGCTATTTATCTGCTCTGTTACTTCTACCTGCCGCCATTTGCACCGGCAAGCAACCAGAGAATGGGGTTACTGTACGAGATGATCCCAAGCTTCAGCCTGGGCGCTATCCTCTTTCCCGAACTGGGTTCACGCTACCCTGAAAAAGTGGTTTGTGTTTTGGGCGGTCTTGGACTGCTGACCTCTGCTGTGATATTGGCAATATTCAAACTGAGCGTTTGGTAGGGTCGGCCCGGGGATTAAACCGGAACCTCTGGTTGAATGGCTGGGAAACAGAAAGTAACGGAGAAAATGTGAGCGACGGCTTAAGGCGTTTGCAGTGCCTCGCCTACCTTGGCTAAAATGAAACCGGCTCTCTTCGCAACCGACCATTTGGGAACTTCAATTAACTCATAACCGAAAGCCTCATAGGCTTTTTGCATCTCATGATAAGTCGCCACCGCTACACTGAAGTCCTGCTTACGTTCCATATCATTGGCGTAAATGGCTTGCCAGGGCGGAAAGATGAATACCCTTGGGTGATAAACAAGCTCACGGCAATGACTCAGCAAACTCTCGGGAATAGTTAAGTTCTCAAGCAGGCTATAACCGTAGGAATCCAGCATACTGCGGTCAAAGAAGATAATGCCGTCATCGCCACTGAAAGCTTGATAACGCGCCAGCTCTTCATCAACCATGGCATCACGAAAAGCGCTCTTGTCATCCCAGGGCAGTGCCCTTCCAGCTTGCGCCAGTTGAGCCTTTATCACCTTACGGCCGACTTCCGGCGCACTCGGATAACCCAAGCTTTGCAAAAAGTCGATGACAGACGTCTTGCCTGAACCCGGCCCACCGGTAAATATAATGCGATTATGCAATCAAACCTCTCTTTGCTTATCAACGGCAAACAGACTTTAAGCTGATTGAGATTTTATGCCGCTAAAACCAATCCCGCTTCAGATGGCACTAATAGCAAACAACCGCCAAGAGGCGGTTGTTTGGGGGGAACAACTCAAGATTCGATACAGGCGCGAATTCTGTCGGCTATGGTGTGCAGCTCATCCATATCCCCCTGATGGGCCGCGTGCTCCATCAGGCCTTTAAGCGGGCCGAGCAGCACATGGAAATGTACATGGGGCACACTCTGACCGGCGGCGCTGCCGTTGTGTTGGAACACAGTGGAGCCCGGGATCCCCATGGCCTTTTCCACTGCCTTGCCCATCAGTTTGACGGTACGCATGCAGGCCGCCGCCGCTTCATCAGACAACTGATACAGGGTCACTGCCGGCTCTTTGGGCAACACCAATAAGTGGCCCTTGGTTTGCGGCATGATATCCATGAAAGACAGAGTATGCTCGTCTTCATAGAGTTTGATACAGGGCAACTCGCCGCGAAGAATGCGAGCGAAAATATTGTTGTTGTCGTAATTCAGATCCATCTTGTCACTCCATACTGACGAACCGATTGGCTTGGAAGCTATTGGTGTACCACAAAAAAGGGCCGGTTGCACCGACCCTTTGGTATTGAAGCTTAGCCGAAGTAACTGTCGTCGAAGGCCATGATGGATTCACTGGCCGCGGCGATTTGACGCCGATAGCCACTGGCGCTGCTGACATAGTAGTCCATAAAGAAAGCCGCTGAGGCCAGTTTGCCGGCATAGAAACCGTCGGCATCATCAGCCAGCCCATCGAGCGCCAGCTCGGCCATCCGCGCCCAGATCCACGCCAGCGCAGCTGTGCCAAACAGCTGCATATAAGGCATGGAGGCCGCGCCCAGGTTGTCGGGATTTTTCATCGCCAACTCCATCAGGCTCTGAGTGCCGCGCTGCAGATCCGTTGCCGCCTGGCCCAAACCTTCGAGCACCTTGGCAAACCTGGGATCTTGAGCGGCCTTGGGTTTGGCGCCTTCGATAAAGGCCTCCACCTCTGCGGCCCAGAGTTTCAGCGCCGCGCCCTTGTCACCCATCAGCTTACGCCCCACCAGATCCAGCGCCTGCACGCCATTGGTACCTTCATAAATCATCGCGATACGGGCATCACGGACAAACTGCTCCATCCCCCACTCATGGATATAACCATGGCCGCCAAACACCTGCTGGGCATCGACACAGGCGCTGAAGCCTCTATCTGTGATAAAGCCCTTGACCACAGGAGTAAACAGCGCCGCCAACGCCTTGGCTCTGGCCTTTTGTTCGGCATCCTGATGGCGCTCGGCTTCATCGAGCCACAGCGCCTGCTGGCCGATAAGGGCGCGGGCGCCCTCATTGAAGACTTTTTGCGACAACAGCATCCGCCGCACATCACCGTGCACCAGAATAGGATCGGCATTTTGCTCCGGCGCCTTGGTACCGGACAGTGCCCTTCCCTGAACCCGCTCTCTGGCGTAGGCCAGCGCGTTCTGATAAGCGATTTCAGAGACGCCCAGCCCCTGAACCCCAACGCCCATGCGCGCCTGATTCATCATGGTGAACATGGCTCTGAGGCCTTGATGGGGTTCGCCCACCAACTCGCCTTTGGCGCCGTCGAACAACATCACACAAGTGGAATTGCCGTGAATGCCCATCTTATGCTCGAGGCCGCTGGCCTTAACATTGTTGGCCTCGCCCAGGCTGCCATCTTCCTTGACCCAATACTTGGGCACGGCGAACAAACTGATCCCCTTCACTCCGGCCGGGGCATCGGGCAACCTGGCCAAGACCAGGTGCACTATATTTTCGGCCAGATCGTGATCGCCACTGGAGATAAAGATTTTCTCACCGCTGACAAGATAGCAGCCGTCAGTGCTGGGCTCGGCCTTGGTGCGCAGCAGCGCCAGATCGGTACCGGCATGGGATTCGGTCAGATTCATGGTGCCGGTCCACTCGCCGCTCACCAGTTTGGGCAGATATTTGGCCTTCAGCGCCTCGGAGCCATGGGCAAAGATGGCGCTGTAAGCACCGTGGGTCAGCCCGGGATACATGGCAAAGGCCATGTTGGAGGAGGTCTGCATTTCGGTGGCAAAGATACCCACCACTTCCGGCAGGCCCTGGCCGCCGAACTCGGGATCACAGGTCAGCGTTGGCCAGCCGTTATCCACATACTGGCGGTAGGCATCGATAAAGCCCTCGGCGGTTTTCACCCCGTCTGCTTCCAGACGACAGCCCTGCAGATCGCCGACACTGTTGAGCGGTAGCATCACCCCAGTGCTGAAATCGGCCATGCCTTCGAGAATGGCATTGACCAACTCAGGGTCGATTTCATCGAACCCCTGCAGCTTTGGCTGCTGATAAATATCCAGTAACTGTTCAAGAATAAAGCGGTAATCCCGCATCGGCGGCTGATAACTTGCCATATGCTTATTTCCTTTTCCCTGTGATTGATGTCTCACCTTAGCCAATTCTGAGTAAAAACTCAGCACCTCTGACCAGTTTTATATCACTTTTTTTGAATACAAGAACAGCGCTCTGCGTAAATTCGCTTGAACAGCCCCTTATCTCGGGCTGTAAAACTTTGTAAGCTAGGGGCATTATCCTGTTCGCCCGCTAAAGGAATCCTGCATGGCCAGCGTCAACACCCGCAAACACCCCAATGGTCTGGACTATATCGAAATCGATACCCCACTCTGCTACGGCCGTATTTTTTTACAGGGTGCCCAGATAGACAGCTTTGTGCCCAAGGGCAAGGCGCCGCTGCTGTGGGTTTCTCCTGCCGATGACTATCTGCCGGGCAGTGGTATTCGCGGCGGTATTCCCGTCTGCTGGCCCTGGTTTGGCATGCATGCCAATGAGGGCTGGCCCCAGCATGGCTTTGCCCGCACCCGGCTGTGGCAACTTGAGCGAACTCATATCAGTAATGAACGGGTAGAGCTGAGCTTTGTCCTTAAACTCAGCGACGAGGACAAAGGTTACTGGCCCCACGATACCGAGGTGCGACTGGACTTTGTCCTCAGCGACAGCCTCAGGGTCAGCCTGATTAACCGTAACTTGGGTGAGCAGAGCGTGACGCTGACCCAGGCACTGCACACTTATTTCCCCATCGGCGATATCCACCAGCTGCGCGCCACAGGCTTTGCCGGCAGCCAATATATCGAGTTTGGTGAAGGCCCATATGCACAAGTCGAGGACGAAGTGCGCTTTGAGCGCGAGACCGACCGGGTTTACACCGGCTTGTCCGAGCTGCAAAAGCTGCATACCCCCAACGGCACGATTCTTGTCAGCCGTGAGCAGAGCCACTCGGCAGTACTTTGGAATCCCTGGATAGACAAGTCCAAGCGGCTGGCCCGTTTCCAAGAGCAGGATTACCTGTCCATGGTCTGCCTGGAAGCCGCCAATGTGCTGGAAGATAAACTGGTGCTAGGCCCCAAACAGAGCCACACTCTGACCACAGAAATCCGCTGGCAGGAGTGAGCGGCCAAGGCCGGGAAACACCAATGAGGTATCGACTCCCAAGCAAGAAACGCCTGACGGTATGGGCTGTTGGCCTGTTGCTTCTGCTGGTGCTGCTTCCGGGTGCCCTGCTGATGGGGCTGGCTTGGTCCCTGTATGAAAGGCCGCATTGGCTGCTGCCGCATCTCAATCAATATCTGGCTGCGCAAGATATTCGTATCGACGAGTTGCGCCTGGCGCCTGAAGGCTGGGACAGACTAAGCTTCGATTATCTTAAGCTTGATTACCAGGGCAGCGAGCTTGAGTTTCATCAACTCAGGCTCCAGCTCAAATCGCCTGTCAGTGCAAAACGGATTTGGCAATTGCTGACAGGCGAGGCATCGACGCCGCCTGGCTCCACCGACTGGTTGATGGCGCAACTTCAAAAAGTCAGCTATCGAGACGCCGGTTTTAGTTTGACGCCTGCGCTACTCTTGCCCGGCGGTGATGCTGGCGGTCAGAGTCTGGCGCTGGACTTGAACTCTGTGCCCGAAATAGCCCTGGGGCCGACCCGAATAAGCCTGCAACCCAAGGCGGGCGTATCCGATACGCCCAATACGTCGCTGACCTTGGATAAGGCAGGTAAAACCCCAAGCTTTACTCTGCTGCTGCAAAAGTTGCAGCTCAGCCCTTCCGGGCAACTGGTCACTGAGCTGGCCACCTGGTTACAAGGAGGGCAACAAGAGGCTCATTCAGGAACTCAAACAAGACAAGAGACGCCCCTGCTGGCATTAACCGCCGACTTGAAAGCCAAACTCGCCAACGGCGCCCCCGCCTGGCGATTGACCAGTCATCTGCATCTCAAAGCGCTGCAACAGGCGCTGGCAAGTGTTGAGCAGGACCCGACCGCAGCGCCCCTCATCAGTGCCTTTAAACTTGATGAAATATTGAATGTCGAGCTGATGCCGAGCCTTGGCGGAGATCTCTTCTCGCAACTGACTCTGGATTTGACCCAAGGCAACATAGACTCGCGCCATTGCTGGTCGGCGCCGACTATTGCCATGCCAGGACTCGAGCAAGTGGCGCTTGAGATAACGCCGCTGCCTCTGGAAGCTAAGGCACACAATTCATTGACCGATAGCCCTCTGTGCCCAAGTTCCAACGCTGCTGCCAGTTTCAGTGCCAAGGCTGAGGCTGAGGCTGAGGTTAAGGATAGTGATGGCGCGGGGTTGCGCTTTCGCTTTTCGGGCTCCACCAGCGAGCAGATTTTTGAGCTGGCGCCGCTGAGACTTACGCTTTCAACCACTCCGGCTCAGCGCCAAGCGCTGCTTGCCTTGCTCGCAGCAACATCCACATCCGCACAAACATCAGCAACCAAGGCCGCGGAACTCGAATCGCAATTGGCGCAGCTGCAGCAAGTCTTGGCGCAAGAGCCAGCTGAAAAAAAACAAGTAAAACCCCTTATCGCCGCAATTGAGCTGGCGCTTGATCAGGGCCTCGACGCCGAGCTCAAACCCGCCAAGGACAATGATACAAAAGGCAATGAGACATCCATGCGAGTGTCGCTGCCGAGTCTGACAGTGCGGCCGCTACTGCCTGCCCTGATGACAGAGAAGCAGCAAGCGTCGTTCGGTACGCCAATTAATCGGCCAAGTGTTGCGAAACTGAGCCCGGCAGCGCTCAGTAGTGGCGAGCGGCCGAGTTTGCTGCTGACCCTTGAAAACCTGCAATTGCAACTGCCAAAGGCCACAGGAGCACAGCGAGACACTTCTGTTTCTTTGCCGCAAAGCGCCAAGCCTCAAGGGTTAAATTCGCCGGGCTCTGGTTTATCAAGCTCTGGCTTCTCAAGCTCTGGTTTATCAAGCTCTGGCTCATCAGGCTCAAGCTCACCAAACTCAAAGCCCTTGTCGGCCGAGCAGCGACTCGAACTGGCGCTGCAACAGGCCATTCAAGGGCTGCAACTCAGCCTTGAGCAGTTGCCACTGGAACAAGCAAGCACAGACTGGCGCCTTGAAGCCTCCCTGCCGAGCGGTTTTCGTTGGCAGTCGGCTGCTGCTGAATTGCAACTCAATGAGGGCGCCTCACTCAATAAGGGCGCATCAATGGCGCTTAGCGGTAAGCTGGCACTGGAGCCGACAAGCGAAGGGCAACAACTGAACTTCAGCCTCGCGGCCAATCCCGGGTTCAGCACTGGCGCCATTCAAGCCGGTATAGAGGATAAAAGTATCCAACTCTCGGGCTTTAAGTTGTCACTGCTGGACCCGCTCAGTGGCAGCTTCAACCAAGGCAAACTTAAGCTGTCTTTGCCCGCGGTCAGCAGCCAGCTGGGTGAATTGCAGGCTAAAAGCGGGCCGCTGGCACTGTCGATTGCCCAAACCTCGCTCCTGAGCCCCGGGCTCAGTCGAACCCTGGATGCCAACCTAAATCAAAAACGGCACTTGCCACTCTTGAGCCAACTCTTGGATGAGCGTTTTGCCAGTCGTCTGAATCTGGCCTTCGATGGGCTCAACTTAAGCCAAACCCGGCATACCAAGCTCGGCCCTCGCACCGAAACCCTGCTCAATCTGGGCTATGGCAGCTTCAGCCAAACCATTGACTGGCAGGATAACCGTCTTATCAGTGAAGAAAACTGGCAACTGGATAATATCCCGCTTCACAGCCGCCACGACTTTATGCCCATCTGGCCCAAGCGGGCCAAAGATCCGCTTGGCTACCGCTTGAACAGTCGCTGGACCCTGGATACGGATCTCGCGGATATCAAGGCGCTGGCGGCCAAGAACCTGCCCTTGCCTCCTGAGTTGGTACTCAGGGGCGAGACCCATATGATTGCCGACCTCAAGCTCGAAGGGCTTGGACGAGCGTTGCAATTGCAACTGGATTTCAACCCGCTGCTGTCGGATCTCTCCGGCAGTATCAGTCAGTTACCATTTGACGGCGCCAACCTGTCAGCATTGTGCCGTTTGACCCTTGACAAGGAAACCAAGGCGCCGGCAGAGGCCGAACTCAACTGTCAGCAGCTCAAGGCTTCGGTACAGGCCTTCAACCCCGGAGTGCTGTTGACCAACCTGGGTTTAGAAGGCCAGCTCAGCCTGACCCCTGAACTCGACAGCAACCAAAGCACTCAAGCCAAGCTGTTGCCCGGGTTTCGGGATGCCGATATTCAGGTGCGCGGCCAAGGCGAGTTACTCAAGGGACAAATGCTGCTGCCCAGCTTCCGCTTGCGGCTCAACGCGCCATCCAATGCCTATTTGGTGTTGCAGGGCCTGAGCCTGGAAGAACTGTTGGCCATCCAACCTCAGGAAGGCATCTACGCCGACGGTATTTTCGATGGTGTCTTGCCGGTATTTATTACCGACGGCCAGGTGTCGGTCAAAGGCGGCCGCCTGGCGGCCCGTGCCCCAGGCGGACTTATCAAGGTCGGCAATAATCCGGCTGTAGCTCAAATGCGTGCTGGGCAACCCTATCTGGACTTTGCCTTTTCCACCCTCGAACACTTGCAATATTCTACCCTGGCCAGCACTTACGATATGGCACCGGATGGTGAGGCCTGGCTCAAGGTTGAAGTAAAAGGTAAGGCCGAGGGGATTGAACGCCCTATCCACTTGAACTACTCTCATGAGGAGAACATGCTGCAGCTCCTCAGGAGTCTGACCATAGGTGACAAGCTTCAAACCCAAATTGAAGCTTCCATGCAGTGAGGACACAAAAGGACATGAATGTGAAACAGATTAAATTTCTGCTGCCGCTGGCTGCAGCCTTGCTGCTGGCGTCGGGTTGTACCCCAACGGTCAAGATTGAGCCACCGGATAAGCCAATCGTTATCAACCTGAATGTGAAAATCGAACATGAAATTCGCATTAAGGTCGATAAAGAGTTGGATCAGCTGCTGACCAATGATGAACTCTTCTAAGGTGCCAGAATTCGCGAAAGGAAAACACAGATGAAAACCAAGTTGATGACCCTGACTGCCGCCCTGTTGATGAGTTTTTGCGTCTTTGCCATAGGTTTGCAGGACGCCAAGAGCCAAGGGTTGGTGGGTGAACAGCAAAACGGCTATTTGGGCGTGGTCAAATCCAGCGCCGAGGTGACGGCACTGGTTAAGGATGTCAATGCCAAACGCCGGGCACATTATGAAAAAATCGCCCGTCAAAACGGGATTTCCGTGGATGATGTTGCCAAACTCGCCGGCGCCAAGGCGATTGCTGCCGCCGACAAAGGCCATATAGTGCAGGATGCTTCCGGCAAGTGGGTTCGTAAATAACCCGTTACCCCCCCTTAATAAGGACTGGCTCAATGCTGGTCCTTTTTTATCGCTTTAACCCTTATCAAAATATTCCCCGGCCCTGACATAAGCGCAGCCCGCTTGTGTCGCTTCAAAGGTGCCCCCCACCCCGCAATTCCCGCATGGCATAGCCCCATAACAAGTTTTCATGAGCGTGGCAGCACAGACGGGTCGTAAAATCGCATTTGCTGAATTATTTCTGAACTATGACTACAGCACTATCTTTCGTCGCTTGCCACTATCCACAGGAGTCAAGATGCCACTGGCTATTCTTGCGTTGACTCTCGCCAGTTTCGCCATCGGAACCAGCGAATTTATCATTATGGGTTTAATGCCCGAAGTCGCCGGGTCACTCAATGTCAGCTTGCCTCAGGCCGGCCTGTTGGTGACCTTCTACGCCCTTGGCGTAGTATTCGGTGGCCCTGTACTGGCGATGGCTACTGCCCGGATCCCCCGCAAGCGCACCCTACTCGGGCTTATGTTACTGTTTATTGGCGGTAACCTTTGCTGCGCCTTGGCCGATGGCTATGAAACCTTGATGCTGGCTCGCGTACTGAGCGCTTTATGTCATGGCACGTTTTTTGGTTTGGCTTCCATAGTGGCTGCCGATTTGTCCCGGCCGGAAAAACGGACCCAAGCCATTGCGTTGGTCTTTATGGGCGTTACCCTGGCCAATATCCTGGGAGTGCCCCTGGGTACAGCCATAGGTCAGGCACTGGGTTGGCGCAGCGCCTTTTGGGGAGTTGCCGCAATAGGATTGTTGGCACTCGTTGCGTTGTGGTTTTACCTGCCGGCCAATCTGGTTCAGCAAAAGGTAAGGTTTAAAGATGAACTCAAGGTACTAAAGAACCGCAAAGTCCTCAGCGGCCTGGCCTTATCCGTGGTGGCCAACGCCAGCCTCTTCAGTGTTTTCACTTATATTGCCCCAACCTTGGGACAAGTTAGCGGCGCCTCTCCCAAGGAGATCACTTTGGTACTGTTTGCCTTGGGGTTGGGATTGTCTCTTGGCAGTTTGCTTGGCGGCTTTCTCGGCGACAGAAAACTTCTGCCCTCGCTCACATTCCTGAGTCTGGCGTTGATTGGCATTCTAACCCTGTTGCATTTTTGCCTCGGCAGCTTGCTGTTAACCGTGCCGCTGCTGATGCTGTGGTCAGTTGTCGGCTTTGCGCTTTGCCCCATGCTGCAGATGTTAGTGGTCAAGAGTGCCGCCAAGGCGCCTTTGTTAGCGTCAACCTTTAACCAAAGTGCCTTTAATCTGGGGAATGCCCTCGGTGCCTGGATTGCCGGGACTCTGCTGGCATTGGGCACAGGACTGAAAGAGCTTCCGTTGGCCGGGGCCTTGCTGGCGCTGATGGCTTTGCTCCTCGCCATGAGTCTGAGTTGGCGCCGCGAACCACAGGCAGCCAACACTTGATGTCGATTGCCGCTTTGGTTAACCTCACGGCACAGACTGCAGCCCCAAAGGAAGGACCCTATGGCTGAATCCCCCGCACAGATCATGCTTGAAGACGCAGAAACGCTCCACACCCGCCAGGCGGTATGGAGCGCACTGTCGGACTTGTTTCTTGATACAGATGTCGCCCTGCACTACCCCGGCATCACCCGAGTATGTGCACTTTCACCCTATTCCCTGCCGGAACTGGAGCATATTCTCTACCGCGAAGTTGCCCCTGTGTGTGGCCCCAATCTATTCGATGTCTGTGGCGAATGGGCCGGTTTCGATGAGCAGTGGCTCAAGGAGAGTATTATGTTGCAGCTCGCTACTCCTCCCGGTCTTTGGCAAAGATTGAAGCAGCGCCTGGCACAAAGAATGTTCGCCCGTTACCTGACGCCTCATTGGCAACTCTTGTCGCTGCAGATCCAAAGCCGGCGCAATAACCAACGCTAACTAGCCCTTTGAAGTCTTTAGCCGCTGAGCATTGGGCGGCAGCGGCTTCCAACGGCCAAAGTCATATTGATTCCAGTCTGACTGAGATATAGAGCGCCCCCTTTGATCCAAGCCATCGAACGTGCCCGAGCAACTTACCTTAAGCGCACTCAGATGCCAGCCCTAAAAACTGCAGTTTCATCACAGACTTATTTCGTGTATCCAATTTGTCCCTTTTACAAAAGATTTCCCTGCATTCGATCACAATTTATTAAATGATAACAATTATCACTTGCACTCATATTTGTAACAATATAAATTTGCCCCCCACTTAAAGCTTATTTTCTCAATCGCTTCATTTGTTAATCAGGACAGATACTCATGCCTAGCTACAAGTTTAAGCTCAACGCCCTGCTGCTCGCTATGCTGGCATCACCGGCCTTTGCCGACGATGCTGTCGAGCGCGGAAATCAATCAATCGAAAAAATTGTCGTTTTGGGGGAAAAGACAGAGAAATCATTGAAAGACGTGAGTTCATCTGTATCTGTCATCACCGAAGAGCAGCTTAAGACGCTGCAATACCTGTCGGTGCATGACGCCATCTCTGAAATCCCCAACCTGGTAGTGCTGTCCGGGCAGATGCCCAATATCCGCGGGGTTTCCGGTAACGGAGCCGCCACCGGCTTTAGTGGGGTTTCCGGCGGCGCCAAGACCCGGGTATCGACCATAACCGATGGAGTGGCAGAACCTTTTATGGCGGATTTGACCGGCGATACCGGCATGTGGGACATAGAGCAGATTGAAGTGTTTCGTGGTCCCCAATCCACCAGCAATGGCCGCAACAGCATAGGCGGCGCCATGTTTATCAAGACCAAGGATCCGACTTTTGACTGGCAGGGTGCCGCTCGTGTGGGTTATCGCAGTGAGAGCCAATATATAGACTCGGCCGCCGCTATCTCCGGCCCTTTGATTGAAGATGAGCTGGCCTTTCGCCTGTCGGCGCAGCATACCGATGGTGAAACTTACGCCAACCCTGTTATCCATGAAGCTAACCCGCCTGGCTTTGATCTGAATAAGCTCAACACAGACAGAATAAGAGCCAAACTCCTGTGGGAGCCCGCTGCCATTGACGGCCTCAAGGCCATGCTCAGCTATTCCAAAAACCATGAGCGCGGCAATACGGGACGGCAGTACTTCAGTGGTGACGATCCCTGGAAGTATCAGCCCATCAATCCCAGAAACATGGACACTGAATCCGATACCGGCAGCATCAAGCTGGACTACAGGATCAGTGACAATTTCTCGGTCGACTTCTTGCTGGCCAGAATGAACTACAACTGGGTGATG
The DNA here is from genome assembly GCF_028823715.1 of Shewanella sp. K8. Classification (NCBI taxonomy): domain Bacteria; kingdom Pseudomonadati; phylum Pseudomonadota; class Gammaproteobacteria; order Alteromonadales; family Shewanellaceae; genus Shewanella; species Shewanella sp. K8. The sequence continues at coordinate 70,415 of NZ_JAPEHY010000016.1, read as the reverse complement.
GATACCTATGACAAGGATCCTGCTACCGAGCAAGTGGTGAGTATGGAGGAGTCCAACACCACGGCTGAAACCAAGCTGCATTTTGGCCTTAACAGCGAACTCTACAGCGGCTTTATCGGCCTCTACTATTTCAAGCGCGATCAAGACTTCAACAGTATCGGCGGTTCGGTTTATCGCGGCGACGACAATAGTGACTCCAAAGCGGTTTTCGGCGAATTTACCTATAACTTCACCGATGACTTCAGGATCACCGCCGGAGGCCGGGTCGAACGGGAATCGCAGCTACGTAATTTCTGGATGAAGCAGCCGCAAACGCCCATAGAAGATACCCTGGACAACAGCAAGACCATCAAGTTGCCCAAGCTGGTGCTGCAATACGATATCAATGCCGAGACCACAGTCTCCTTAAGCGGTCGCCGTGGTTACAACGCCGCCGGTGCGGCGATAGGCTTTCCGGAGAATGAGTTCTACTTCTACGATGAAGAGTACGTTAACGCCTATGAACTTGGGCTGAGAACCAGCCTGGATGGCGGTAATATCAACCTGAGCGCCAACCTGTTCTACAACGACTACGACGGATATCAGGCCACAGGTTCTGCCAGACGGGTTATCAACATGGACAAGGTGATTACCTATGGTGCTGAGTTTGAAGCCTCAGCCATGGTGACCCGGGATCTGCGCCTGCACGGCGGCCTTGGGCTGTTGAGTTCGGAAATCAAGGAACCTGGAGAAGGATATGCCTCTGCCAAGGGCAATGAACTGGATTCGGCCCCCTCAATGACCGCCAATCTCGGTGCCCAGTATTGGCTGACAGATCAGCTTACCTTCAGTGTCTCCGCCAACTATGTCGGTGAGTACTATGGTGACTTTGAGAACACAGAGGAACGAGTTGCCGGTGACTATGTGCTGGCACGTATGTCGCTCAATTATGAGACAGACAACTGGATCTTCAACGCCTTCGTCAACAACGCCTTTGATGAGAAAGCCGTGTTGAGCCGCTCTCCGGCAGCCCGTAACTACCCTGATGGCTATGCGGCGATAGTCGATCCCCGTAACTTTGGGGTCTCTGTCACCTACCAGTTTTAGTCTTAGATAAGCCAAAAGGCTCCCAAGGGAGCCTTTTTAATTTTATTGAAGCCCCTTTGACCAAGGGTTACGGCTTCCAAGCCGTTTCATGACTGAGTCTCACGCGGCGATCATCCCCTAAGTGCGTTAAACACAAGGCGGAAAACTCGCTTTGCCAACGGGTAAGCTCAAACCCATAGCGTTCTTGAAAGGCCTGAGTCTCAAAGTACATGGAATAGGCATAGTTTTGATACAGCATCAATCCAGGCAGCACTTGGCCAGCCTGCAGATACTCCCTGGATGCCGCCAGCATGATGGGATAGTTGTCGTTATGCTTTTCACCGCCGAATCCCGGCTTAAAGCCATCGAGCCGGCGGATGAAGGGATCATCTTCAAGATAAGTTTGCAACTGCACCTGGCTGAGCATTCTCATTACGCCATCGGAGGGGATGCCGAAGGCCCAATTACTGTGAAACGCCCGTAGAGCAGCATGAGCCGCCAGTTCATTTCGCTCCAAACGCCTTAACTGTGATGCCAGTGCAAACCAATAGTCACCCACTTCCGGCAGTTGCTCGCAGGCCTGCTGCAGTAAAACAATGCCTGCCTCAATATCGTCCTGCTTGGCTGGCCCCTTCTCTGCTCCACGAAAAAACGCCTTGGCGCTCTGAACCAACATTGGCGCAAAGTCTGCGTCTTGCGGCTCTTCATCGCCACGCTCCCAGTCGTTGGCTTCGAGCCAGGCAACAAATTTACCGGCGCCGGAACAGGCCGGTACCAACTTGGCCTCATCGTGCCACATGTCACAGACAATCGGCGCCTCTGTCTCCCGGCCCAAGGGCCAATAGAGCCCAAAGTAATCACCGTTGCCGAGCTCGGCATCGAACAGAGGCAGAAAGCCCAATGAAGGATAGGGTCCCATGGGCTGCTCGTCCGCAGCAAAAGGTGATAATAGATTGATTTCAGGAGGAATATGCATGATGCGACATCTCTATCAGCGCGGAGGAAAACAACTGTTTTTGAATGGGGTTAGAGGCTAGCTCGCCGGCGGAATGGAATAAGTGCCCACGGCATGGGCCACCAGGTCGCTGTGTCCGTTTGAAAACACAGACACCTCGGCAATCGCCAGTGATTTACCCAGTTTCAGCAGCCTACAATCGGCGACAATGTCACACTCGGCACTGGGTTTACGCAGGAAGTTGATATTCAGGTTAGTGGTTACCGCCAGCGGCACTATGCCTATTTCCCCCAGCAAGGCGACATAGATGGCAATATCCGCCAGCTCCATCATGGTCGGCCCTGAGACAGTACCACCGGGGCGCAGGTGCGCCTGAGTTATCGGCTTACGCACTCCGGCCGACTTATCTCCCAGATGTTCAATCACAATGCCGCTATGTGGCAGCTCATAGTTAATAAAAGCTTGCAGCTCGGCGATAGTCACCATCTAAACCTCCTTGATTGTTAGGCCACTCGTTGCGGGTATCAATGGGCATGGGTATTACTTGGACATTGGCAGCCTCTGGTTTAGCTGCCCTTCTACTCCTGTTTGGTCGTGGGCTTTGATACCACTTTTGATTGTTGCCGACGTTTAAGCTCCCGCCCCTGAAGGGTGAATATCGACCAGACCAACAACAAAGGCAGCATTGGGACTATCCCCCAAAGCAAATCCACAGAACTTGCCACCAAGGTGTATTTAAGCTGATATACCGGCACCAACACCCAAAGGGGATAGCTGTAAAACAACCGTCGCACCAGACGCATAGACAAACTGCGACGCAGCTCGGCGCCGGGAAGCGAGGCAAACATCAAGGCAAACCAGCCCAAAACGCCCGTCAGCAGTGCAAAACCCAGCACAAGCTGGATCAATAGTTCCGGCATTGCCCTCTCCCTGAGTATAAGCTTCTAACCCTTTTGCCCGATTTACAGTGCTGACCGGAGCTCTCCTGTCAGCCAGGAGTGGTCATCGCAGAAGCAAAGGCCAAGCGCCCACGACCAGCTCGCTCACTTTCAGCTTAATCACTGCCAGAATCACACCCTAGTTCCACAGCGGCGGTTTCCGCTGCACTATGGTCTGTGCTGGCATCATGCAGGCTCGTGATAGAAAAATCCTGTGGCCGGCCAAAGGTAACCTCCGCAGCTTCCCTTCTCAGTTGCCCATAGTCCGGCTCACTGGAACCTTGGGCGATGGAAGTTTGCATCGAAATGCGGGAAAACTCGGCCGGTGAGCAGTACATGGCATAGGCATAATATTCGTTGGTCGAAATCTTGCCATTGCTGTCACCGTCTCTGGCCGGACGCCTGAGCTTTTGTCTGATTAAGGCCCTTTCCAGCTGATTTCTGGAGTAATATCTCTTCTTGCCATAATGCTTTAGCAAATCCCTGGATAGCTTACGGGCATATTGCCTTATCTTTCGTTTTCGAAACAGATGGGCAAACATAAGAACTCACTCTGCTTGGCTCGCTTCTCCAATATGCCGCTTTGTGCTCAGAGCCTGATTGGAGCCCACTTGCCGAGCGGCACCAAAGAACAGATATGGCGCGGCAAATAAGTTAATGATTAAACTGTAAAACAGCGGCAACAAGGCCACGCCCAAACCGGCCATGATGGTTTCGGCGCCGCCTAAGCTTTGCATCAAAACCCGCAGCAAACCGTAAATAAACATAAGCCCGGCGGCCAACCAGCATACTTTGATGGCACCCCGTAATTTGGCGCGCCTTGTCGCAGCCAAAGGGGTAAACCAACAAGCCAGGGCGGGCGCAATAACGCCAAGCATGGAGGGGAAATCGATAAACATGGCCCAGTGCGCCGACAAAACCAGCTTGCCAAGCGTGTACAAACAGACCAACCAGTAGACTATGACTGCTGCCCGGTTCAATTTCTCCTCCTGTTCTCGCAGTTAGGCTTCAAGTGCCAATTGCAGTAGTAAGTCCAGCTGAACCCTGGCATCGCCTCTTTGAGTCTTATCAATGGCAGGTTCACCACCGAGACGCAGTGCCGGGGTGTAAAAGTAGATCTGGTTCTGCTGCAGCTTACCTTGCAGATCACTGACTTGCTGAAGATCCTTCTTCCTGAAGAAGCTGGCTTGCACTTCATCGTCACAACACCAGTCGTTGAAGAAATCTTCCATGCTCCAGGTGAGCACATCTGTCTGCGAAGTGTGGGGATCGATAAAGGCGATATCTTCATCCCCTTCATCGCTCAGGAGCCGATAATAAAAAATGTCGCCAAAACAGCTGATAGCGAACGGGATGCGACTCATGTCTTCATCCAACATCAGCCAGCCCCAGAGATTGTCCAGGTATTCATCCGGATCAATAAGTTGGATTAAACCATCACCATAGTGGCCAAAGCCATGTTGTTGCCACAGTTCCAATAAGCACTCGGGCAAATGGTCCTGATATTTGGCAAGAGTTGGCGCCGATACTGATTTGATATCTGCGCCGGGTGGCAGATGGTCGATAAAAGATTGCAGAAGCATTGAGGTAAAATTCCTTTTCCTATCAGAATAACTGTCACAAAATCTTGGGTTTTCCGTGACCTTGATTTGAAAGCCTTAGCAGGCACTTAGACATGGGGCGTGAATAAGCCCGTTGCCGATTATGCGGCCTTTGATAGCATGATTGCAATCCCGAGAGACGCACCGGCTATACACAGAGCACAAAAATCGCTGAGACAGTATCGATATTTGTCCGCAATATCTATTCGATCGCAAAACTCTCGGCGACAAGCTTTAAGGCATCAGTCTGAGCTTGGTACAGCCCTGGCATCGAGCCGTAAAATGGTGAAGGCGATGCTTTCGCCGCTAATATTGCTATCGAAAGGTGCCTCCAGCCGACATAGGCCGACATCTATGACAGCACCTTGGGTAATATCGGTTATGGTGCCAAATGCGCGGTAGCTCCATCCCTGAATATGCTGCAGCTGCCTTAACCCCTCCGGGTTGCCGGCCAACATGGTGTTTTGATCCTCCTGTTCACAGGCGATACCGATGCTCAGCTCAATATCAATGATCTCACCATAAGTCAGGCTGTCACCACCGAATTCATCCATCACAGTAAGCGACTGCCCCGCCACTTCAATAACGGCTTCGAGGTAATCGCCCTCGGTTTGCTTAAATACTGCTTGCACGGTTTTCCTTATAAAATTCTTTTTTGAGGCTGTTTCTCAGCTGGTCACTGCTCAGCTTCTTTGGCCGCCAGCCACTCACATTCGGCTGTGGTGGCCAATTCCCCCAATTGACGACGCTGATCCCGCCCCTGGAAACTGGAACGAGCCCCCTTGAGGATAGGTACCGCATATTGAATATCACGGGCCAGTCGCTCGAGAAATAGATTACCGGAACGGCGATATTCCGCCATTTCTTGCCCATTGAGCTGGATCATAAAGCGGTTGTTATGTCGGCAAAGCACATCCAGATATAGTTGTCCTTCATGCTCCAACAGGTACCATTGCGCTTGAGACATTGCCAATACTTTCATACCCAGCTCCCGACTATGCAGCTTTTACCGAAAGAGGCATAAAATTACAGCAGCGTAAGCCACTCTGAGGTATCTGCCAGAATAAACTCATAGCGTTTGCCATCATTGAGAATGACCCGCAGCGCATCTGCCGATATAGGGAAAATACCGCCGCCAGTAGCCAGACACTTTTCTACCGCGCAGATATCATCACGCTTGAGTGTGTAGGGCCCCAGCCCCAGTTGCTGATTGAAAGGCACAAACTTAAGTTCATTGCCGGTCAAGGAGATTTTGCCATCGGCTTTGGCCACTCCGTTCTGCACTGTAGTCATTGACGATTTGATCAGTTCTGCTGCCATCCTTGCTTCCTCTTGGGTGATGCCTTGCTTCCTTAAGGCCTTGTCGGCATAAGCCATCAGTAATGTTCAAACTACCTCAATAGATGAGGTTTGTCATCACGATGAACGGGCACTGCTGCACTGCGGGGCTCAGGCGATAGCCTCTGGCATGATGATCTCCGGCGCGCCAAAACAGTGAAGTCGGCCATCAATAATGGCCAGCGCGTCTTCATCCGAGCAGAGATAAACGGGCAAACCATGCCGCTTAGCCAATTGCTTTGCACGCTGTTTTTGGCTGAGGCCATGGGATTGGTCTCGGCTCTGCGAATGAACCACATGGGGCACAAATAAAAGGTCGGCCAAGCACAGCGCCTTCAGGTTTTCAAGGCCCACTGTATTGCTGTCACCACAAAGCGCCGCGGTTTCTATGTTGGCGGTCAGCAGCATGGCGCCGGCACTGACACCAACCAAGAGATGTCCGGATGCAGCATAGCTCTTGAGTTTCTGCTGTTGATTGCGACTATGCAAGCCGCGCAAAAAACGGTAAGTATCCCCGCCCGAGAGATGCACTAAAGGCTTATCCAGTAACGTCTGCATCACAGTGTCGTTAAAACCCCGTTCAAAATCCAGGTAGGTGTTGAGGTTTATGCCAAGGCCTTGATAAAACGCCTGTGTTGCCCGGTAGAAATCCCCCTCGGGATCAGGCTCTGAACCTATGTAACCACCGACTTGTCCTTTAAGCCCCAAAGCCTCAATAACAAACGCTAGCGCCTTATGGCCGGTTGCGCTTTGGTGATTACTGAGCAGCAGTAGATTCATACTTTTTCGCTCCTTGAAAGTCGGCAGTTTCTTGCAACACCCAGAGTTTCCCGCTCACAGCCTCAACGGCCATTCGCGCCGTGATTGATAGAGTTCTTCAGCCTAAGACATCAGCGCAGGGAGTCAAAAGCAGCCAGCAGTGCTTCATCTTCTCTTTCTAACAGGCACTCGCCAATCTCATCTATGGGTAACGCAGCGCTGCGGGACAACAGCTTAAGGGCTTCAATATGCTCAAGAGTCAGTTCATGCTCGGTAAGCAAGAACGACCAATCGAAACTGTCGACAAGCGCCTGCTCGACACCATCGGCATACCGCTGGTTAAACCTTTTTGGGTTGTGACCGAAGATCAATGCCGCCAAGCAAGCATATTCGCCGAATTCACTGTCATCATCAAAGCAGTAATCCAACGCTATGCCCCGACTTAGCAAGGCAGCCAAAGCCTGTTCACCGGCTCCATTCAAATGGTATTCATTGTAAAACAAACAGGCCGCCGCCGTAGCCAGTGCCTTATGGGAGAAGGCGTATCTGGGCAGTAGAAAATTAAAAATGGCGTAAGCGTCAGACTCTCCTGCAAAGACCAATTCCAACAACCGGTTATGGTCCAAGCGGCCACCCACTGAAATAAACGCGCTAATAAAACCGAGATAAACATCGTGACACAGCTGGTAAAGATGTTCAGGGTCGTCTTCGACCAAGCTGCCATCCGGGCCGTTGACTTTGATGATGTCAAATAGCGGCGTAAACTGCTTCGGCTCGGAATAATACGCCACACGGCAATACATAAGGTAATAGATTTGATAGTCCTTGATAACGGCGTTCGCTCTGAGATAAGAGATGATCTCAAGCCAGGCCGGGTCTTTCTCTATCTTGAACATATATTGGGACCAGGCTTTCGGCATGTGCTGGCGCAAATAGTCCAGATTGCCTTCTTCAATATGTTGTTTTATCTCATTTAATCCACGAAACACGGCATTCCTCTCATAACAGGTGTAAATTTTCTCCGGGAAATCCCGGGCTTGGTAGGTAAAAGACCTGAGTTAGGGCTGACTCAGTTTTTGCTCAAGCGCCCGGTTCTGAGCCATAATCTCTTCGAGAAAAACCGAACCATGCAGCCTGGCCAATTGCAGCGCCTTGATAGAAGCCGCCATTGCCTTATCGAGCTGTTGGTTAAGCGTATAGGCCGTTGCCAGGCTGTCCCAAAGGATTTCCGAGCGAGCGAATTTCTCTACTCCTTGCTCCAATATGGCAACGCCCCAGGCAGCTTGGCCCTCATAGGCGGCCTTTAGGCCGTATACATTGAATTGATGTGCCGACAACGGAAAGGTATAGCCATACTCGGCAGTTTTTCCCCTGTAGAACGCCTGCAGTTGTTGCAGCGACATCGCATCGACTTGTGGTACCGCGTTCCAGCCACTGAAGATGGCTTTAAGCCCCTCGACATTGCCAATCAAGGGAGTGCTGTCGTGGGTTTCTCGGGCAAAACGGGCATTGAAAACCTGTAGCTTTGACGGCTTCTTGGTTTCCAGTTTTTGCAGCATGGCGTCAAAAGCCTGCGCCATCTCGCCTGGCTCACTCGCCATACTGAGAAACCAGCGCATAGGCGCTTTGCGCTCGCGAGTCTGGTATTTGTCGTAATCTGTAATCAAGGCACCATCGTCCCACCAGAGGCTGGGACTAATGGCTATCGCGGCATTGAAGGAAGATGCCGGACCGAGCGCCTGATAACTGCTGTAAAGCCCGGCCAAAGAGTGGCCAAATATCATCCGGTAAGGCGCCAGACGGTAACGTTCACTCAATGTAGTCAGCAGTTCCTCTGCGATAAAACGGTTATAAACATCAGCCTTTCCCGCCCTTGCGGCGAAATCTTTCGGCTCTGTGGGAGTAAAGTACTTGAGTCTGTCGCGGGTGCTTATGCCCACCACTATCATTTCCGGTACTATGGCGTATGTGCTCAGAAAGCCGACGCTGGATGCCACATGATGAAACTGAGTCGAACCATCAAGTACCAACAGCAAGGGGTAGTGAAAACTGTCTGAATGTCGATAACTCTCGGGCAAAGCAATCTGAACTGTCACGGCTTCATCGATAAGCCCGGCCGCAAGTGTAAAACGCTGCTCTTCGGCCAATACAGTCAGCGACAGCAAGGCACAAAGCAAAAATACGAATCTCATGGAAATCCTTGTCAGTAAAACGTCTTTAAAGGGCATTCAAAGGCCGGCCGGCGCGGGATAAAAGAAATCTTTGCCGTTCATAGCCAATGCCTGCAACTGCCCGGCTTCTATCGCCAGGCTCACCTCGGCGCTCCAGGCAGGAAAACCACCTTTGGCTAAAAGGCTGACGGTCAATAGCAGATGGCCACAGGCATCTGTCGTTGCCACAAGACTGTATTCACCTTCTATGGCAGCCCAGCTTTGCTCGCCTTGCCAACCCTGCCACTGCCGGGCAAGCTCCTCAAAGAAATCCGCCGGGTTCCGTCCGTAGGGAGGATTTTCCACCCTCACACTTGCCTGCATGCCTTCTCCCGAGATAGTCACGCAATAGTGTTCAAGCCAACCGCTGGTGTCCAACTCGGGTTTATGAAAACGCACAGAGCAGCCAAAGCTGTTTTTCAATATCCATTCTTTCACCTTTCCGGCATCCTCTTTACCTGGATTTAAAAGCAGCCGGGTTACAAACGGCCTTTGAGCGGGTGCTGAGTTTGCCAACCACTGGCTCCGCGGCTGCTGACAAAATACACCAGCAGATCGGCCGCGCCACGATGGCTGACCCAATGAATGAGTGACGTAGCCATTGAGCGGCTCGCCACCTGACACCAGAGACTATCCTGATTGTGTGTAGCGCCGCGGCTGTCGACTCGATAAACCAATAGATCGGCGGCCGCTCGGGAGCTGACTTCATGTACCAGCACCTTGGCCGCTCCCCGAACCTGAACCTCATAAATAAGCGCCATAAAACCTCCCTGTTGTAGCTTGGCTCTTGGTGGTTTTGCCTCTAAATGCCACGCCTGTGATGCCTGAACACTCAGGGCTGTAGCATGCCTAAATCTTCAGCCACTTTCAGCGGGTTAAAAGGCCCGTCGATAGCCTTTGCCAGCGCCTCAACCTGACTCTGATCCAGGTGTTGTATCGCCTCTTTGTCCGGCGCCTCAAAATAGATAAAACCTTTGAGCAAGTCGTTGAGTGTGGTGATATCGGCATCGGCGAGTACCGCTTTGAGTCTCAGTGCTTCATCCTCAGTACACTGATAGTCTTTTAACTCATTCAGGTAAATCAACACTGCTATCTTGTCTTCACGTGCCAGAGCGGTGAACCAAGGGCTGGCGGGGAATGTGAGTGTCGATGTCTTGCCCTGACGATCACATGCTTGCCAGCTGTCATTCCATTGCTTCAGATAGGAAAACTTATCGACTTGAGTTACGCAGCCTGACAGCAACAGCGCAATTGATACCACTATGATTTTCTTCATAAATCCCTTTTATTCTGCAAGCTTGTTGAAGATACCAACAACCCGCTTGAGATCATCCTATTTAAAAGCTCATGCCATAAACCCTGTGACACTAGCGGCTTGATGCGGCGAGGCCAATGCCGAAGCAGACAAAGACGCCGCCGCTTAGCTTATTCAGCACTGAGCTTCCCTTGCCGGAAGCCAGCTTGGTCTTGGCAATGGAAGCAAACAGGGCATACAGAGTGTGAATAAGGATCACCAAGCCACTAAAGGTTGCGGCGAGTAAGGCAAACTGAGGAGCGTATTCCCGCTGCAGGTCGATAAACTGCGGGAATATCGACATAAAAAACACGATCGCCTTGGGGTTGGAGATGGAGACTAAAAATCCTTCGGCGAAACACTTGCGAGCGCTGCCTTGCTGTAAATAAGCGCTGCTGGTGCCACCACCCTTGGCTCGGAACATTTTCAGGCCAAGATAGATAAGATAAGCGGCGCCAATAAACTTAATTACAGTAAAGGCCAGTATTGAACTGGCCAACACAACCCCCAAACTGGTGGCCGAGATCAAGGCAACAAACAAAATAGCCAGTGCGACCCCAAAGATACCGGCAAAGGTCTTGAGCAAGCCGCGTTGAATCGAGTTGTTGACGGTCAGCATCACCGCTGGCCCAGGCAAGAGAATGGTGGCCATGGCAACACCGAAATACACAAAATAATTATCCATTTTTATTCCTGAACTGATAAAACTGTCAAAAACCCTTAATCCATTCAAATCTGCCAATCATTGTCATAGATATAGGGCCTGCAAACCCGCAAACATGGATAAGCGATAAGCTCAAATCATCACCATAACCCAGGCGCACGAGTTTGATGTGCTGGAGAATCAACATCCGGTAATGAGTAAACAAGAGAGCGCGCCGAACCTTGAGTTCAATCGGCGATAGCTACCGCGAAACCGACAATCCTTTTCGTCACTGAAACATCCTTGAATACCCCGGGAGCTTGTACTGTATCTCATTGATAGTTATGGCGACCATACCCAAGCAAGTCACAGATTACAAGAAGATTTCCCGAAGGCCAAAGCCGCTTCTTTGGGTGCAAAATCGCGCTGGTTATGGTGCCAACAGGATTTACTGTTTCCCGGTCCATCCCATTAGAATAAACTCGTTTGCTTATTCCTTGAGCCAGGGAGCCTGGAGCGGCTGCCAAGATTTTGGGACGGGCTCGAAAGGGAATAACCTATCAACACCAAGGAGGGAGCATGAAGCTCTATCGAGGCAGTTGCCTTTGCGGCAAGGTTCGTTTTGAAATCAGCGCTGAGCTGCAGCAATTCTTTTTGTGCCATTGCAGTCGCTGTCGCAAGGATTCAGGTTCGGCTCACAGTGCCAATCTGTTTTCAGACAGCGCCGAGTTAACCTGGCTCAGTGGCCAGGACGCCATTACTGCGTTTACCCTGCCCGGTACCCGCCACAGCCGCCATTTTTGCGCCGTTTGCGGCTCGGCGCTGCCCAAAGCGGTCAAAGGTAGCCACCTGCTGCAAATACCCGCAGGCAGCCTGGACGATGAGCCGGGCCTGACTCCCCAGGCGCACATTTTTTGTCAGACGCGCGCCGCTTGGGATCAGGCTTTGGAACAAGTGCCCTGCCTGGAGCAGGGCCCGGTTTAAGAGTATAAAGCACCGCCCTGTGATGATGGCGCCACTCCCAGTCCGCATGACTTTACTTTTACTCAAGAGCGATTATCTCGGCAGCTTAGGGAAGTATTGCAAAGGACTAGGGCCATTTGCTGCGCCCCCCTTTCATTCAGGCCTGTAAGCCGACGCAGAGCACACATGGGACTTATTCGCACCTTCCCTAGACTTATGACCCCGGGTTTACCGCCAACTCCACCATGGCAGCGGTGTACATCTTAAGGTTCAGCTGCAACTGCTCGCGGGTGATAAACTCATGTTCACTGTGGCCTGTATACTCGACACCCGGCATGGCCGGACCAAAACTGAGGGCATTGGGAAACAGTTTACTGTTGGTGGAGCCGCCAATAGCAACAGGTTTAGGGTCGGCAATACCGGTAAACTCGGCAAACACATTGAGCAGGGTTTGCAGATGCGGCGCCTTATCCATCACCTTGGGCTCGCCCCAATAGCTGCTGACATCGACCAGAGTCACGCCGTGGGATTGCTGCCAACCGGCCAGCGCCGCGGACAGCTGTTTATCCAAGGTTTCCGGGCTCTTGCCTATGGGGCGCCTTAGGTTAAGCGTAATGCTGGTACCCCCCTGTCCCCACTCCACGACAGTCGGCGCCAGCGACATAGGCCCCATAAAATCATCGCTATAGCCCAGCTCGCCAAAGCGCTCGGCATAGAGGTCCAAGCCTATCATTTCATTGATAAATACCAGGGTTAATGCCGACTGGCTCGGCGCGAATGTCTCAGACTCCAACAGCGCAGCCAGATGAGTCACGGCATTGACACCATCTTCAGGGGTTGAGGAATGGGCCGATTTACCGTTGGCGGCGATCTCCAGGCTGTCGAAATCCAGGGTAAAATCATAGCGCATCCCCTGCTGGGACTCTGCGGCGCGTTGCAAACGGCTGACCATGGCGCTGTCGGCTCCGCGGATCAGGGCCAAGGCCTGCTGGGGGATCTGACTGGCAAAGGAGCCACCGCTGAAATGCTGCAGCTGCGGTTTATCGAAATTAGGTGCCTTGACTTTGGGTTCAGGTATCGTGAGTTTTATCTGGCTCCAGCCCTTCTCGGCGGTGACTACAGGATATTCGGCGTCTATGGTGATATTCATATCCCCCGCTTGATAGTCCTTGAGAAACACTTTCAGCGGCTCCCAGTCCGACTCCTCGGCCAGATATACCATGAGTTCAATGCGGCGATTCAGTTTTACCGACTTGTCCTTGAGCGCCTTCATGGCGTACATGGCGGTGACTATCGGCCCCTTATCATCTTCGGTGCCGCGGCCTATCAGCTTGCCCGGTTGCGATTGAGTATCCAGTTGATAGGGACTCTGGTGCCAAAGCGTTGAATTGGCCGGTTGCACATCCCCGTGGGTAATGATGCCAAGCTTATTAGCGCCGCCGCCCCTGTCTTCGCCAAGGCCTATCAAGAGCACATAACCGTGATCGGCATAATCCAGCCCCAACTGCTCAGCCTGGGCCTTGAGCGCCTGCTTGAAGCCGATGAATTCCGGATTGGTGTCGGGTGTCAACCCTGGAATAGCCTCGGTATTAAAGTGCACCAACTCGGCGAGGCTCTGTTCCATCTCGCTGCCGTAGCGGTCAAGGCTGTACTGGGCCAAGGTTTTCGACAGTGGCGAGACTTTACTCGTTGCAGACTCAGTACCTTGGGCAGCGCTTACGCTTGAAGTCTGGCTTGAAACCTGGCTCGAGGGCTGAGCCGTAAGGCCGCTCTCTGCACTTACAAAAGGAGCAAACAAGCACAGGGACAGCGACAGGGATAAACGGGAAAGTGTTCTTATCATCATGGCAGGGTGGCTTTTGTTATCTTTTATTATCAAAGGCCTGAGAGTGTGCCACAGATACAGTTTCGATACTGCATTCGCTAAATTTTGTTACAAACTAAACAGGACAAAATTGGCCTTTTTCAATACGGCATGTTACTAAGGACGGCTTCGGCGCGGCCCGCCGCGCCATACGGGAGATAAACACCAGCATAGAGGAATAACAATGAAGGGAATGACCCTCTCTCCAGTGGCTCTGGCCCTGGGATTGGCGCTGACACTGAGCGCCTGCGACAACCAGCCTGTATCCCAGAGCGACACATCTGCCCAAACCCAAGCGCCTGCTCTCAAGAATGGCACAGGCACAAACCCAGCCGCTGCCAAGGCCGAACAAACCCGGGACAACCCTTTCTTCCAGCCCTGGAATACTTACCTTGAAATCCCCGCCTTTGATCGCATCGAGTCCGAGCATTACCTGCCGGCCTTCAAACAAGGGATTGCCGAGCGCAAGGCAGAGATTCAGGCCATCATAGATGATCCGGCCGCCGCTGACTTTGCCAACACCATAGAAGCCATGGAGCGCAGTGGCGCCTTGTTGACCAAAGTTTCTGGGGTGTTTTATAACCTCACCAGCGCCGACACCTCTGCCGAGCTGCAGAAGATCTCCAAGGAAGTATCCCCGCTGTTATCTTCCAGCCGCGATGATATTTACCTGAACAACGCCTTGTTTCAGCGGGTTAAGACTGTCTATCAGCAAAAAGATCAGCTGGTACTTAACCCGGCGCAACAGAAACTGCTCGAAGACACCTACAAACGCTTCAGCCGCGGCGGTGCCAACCTGGATGACGCCGGTAAGGCGGAGCTTAGAAAGCTCAATGAAGCGATTGGCAAGCTGAGCCTGGAGTTCGGCGATAATGTGCTGGCAGAAACCAACGACTTTGAACTTGTGATAGACAAGCAGGCCGATCTGGCCGGTCTGCCGCAGGATGTGATTGACGTTGCCGCCCAGGCGGCCATCAAGCGCGGCCATCCCGGCAAGTGGGTATTTACCACCCAACGCCCCTCCGTCACCCCGTTTTTGACCTATGCCGATAATCGTGAGCTGAGAGAAAAACTCTACAAGGGTTATATCGAGCGCGGTAACAACGACAACGCCCACGACAACAAGAAGGTGCTGGCAAAGCTGGCGGCTCTTAGAGCCAAACGAGCCCAGCTTCTGGGCTATCCGAGCCACGCCCACTATGTGCTGGAAGAGCGTACTGCCAAGACTCCGGAAAATGTCTACGCCCTGCTGGATAAAATTTGGCCCGCCGCCCTGGCCCAGGCCGAAGCCGAAAAGGCCGAGATGCAAAAGCTTATCGACAGCGAAGGCAAGGACTTCAAACTGGCCGCCTGGGACTGGTGGTACTATGCCGACAAGATACGCGTCGCCAAGTACAGCTTTAACGAACAGCAGACCAAGCCATACTTCTCGCTGGAAAACACCCTCAAGGGCGTGTTCTACACCGCCAACCGCCTCTATGGCATCAGTGTCACCGAGCGTGACGATCTGCCCAAGTATCACCCGGATGTACGCACCTTCGAGGTGAAAGATAAAGATGGCAGCGTTATCGGTATCTTCTTTGGCGATTACTATGTACGTGACAGCAAACGCGGCGGCGCCTGGTCCAATGCCTATCGCCGCCAGGCGGTGGTCGATGGCATCAACGAGCAGCCCATCATAGTCAACGTACTCAATTACCCTCGCCCCAGTGGCGATGAGCCGACGCTGCTGACTTTCGATGAAGCAGGTACCCTGTTCCATGAATTCGGCCATGCGCTGCACGCCTTGCTGTCCAAGGTGGAGTATCGTTCCCAGTCCGGCACTTCCGTGCCCCGCGACTATGTGGAGTTCCCGTCACAGGTGATGGAAAACTGGATGACTCAACCGGATGTGCTGGCGCATTTTGCCAAGCACTATCAAACCGGTGAGGTGATCCCCCAGAGCCTGGTAGACAAGATCCGCGCCGCCAGCAAGTTCAACCAGGGTTTCGCCACGGTGGAATACATGGCAGCCACCAAGCTGGATCTGGACTGGCACAGCAGCAGCGTCACCGAACCTCAGGATGCGGCCGCCTTCGAGCAGCAATCGCTGAGCAATATGGGGCTGATCTCTGAGATAGCGCCGCGCTATCGCTCCACCTACTTCAGCCACATCTTCTCCGGAGGATATTCGGCCGGTTATTACTCCTATATCTGGTCTGACATTCTCGGCGCCGATGCCTTTGAGGCCTTCAAGGAAAACGGTATTTTTGACCCGGCTACCGCCAAGGCGTTCCGCAGTAACATCCTTGAGCGCGGTGGCAGTGAAGATCCTATGGCGCTTTACAAGGCGTTCCGTGGTCAGGAAGCCGCCATTGAGCCACTGCTGCGCAGTCGCGGCCTGCTGGCGGAATAAACGCTTGCCGGATTAGCAATGTCCAGCAGCGCAATCAAAAAGCCGTTCACTCAGTGAACGGCTTTTTTAGTTCTTTATCAAGGCTGGCCTTTATCAGGGCTGGGCTTTCTCAAGGCTGACCGGTGTATTGCTTGACTCCGGGCTGGATAACAAACCAGTCCTGCTTTTCACTGACCCAGGCATGGGCACTCGGCTGAATGATACGGGTATCTTCCAGGTTACTGGGCTTGAGCTTGATACTCTGCGGCTCTGCCGGGTTGTAGTGATAGATACGATTGCCGCAGCGACCACAAAACTTGGCGGCGCTGATATTACCGCTGGCCGAACCACGCTGCCAATGGCTCAGTTCGCCACTGAATTCTATATCTTCGGCTCTGACAATCGCCGTGATGCTGAAGGCACTGGTGGACAGTTTCTGGCATTCCTTGCAGTGGCAGGCCACCACCATCTGCGGCGGCGCCAACAAGCGATAACTGACAGCGCCGCACTGGCAACTGCCCTTGATGGGATAACGAATTGCTTCCATAGCTTTTATCATCTTATTTGAGGGATAAAAAACACCCGCCATTTGGCGCAACGTAGATCAGATAAGGATCGGTTGACCGATCCTCCTGATGAGAGACAATCGGAAACCTGTTTGTAGGTTTCCGATTTTTTATGTCTATTCAAAACTGCTTTGCCGACTTTGGTTATAACTTGGTGAGACGAGAAGCGAGCCAAGCGGCAGTAGAGCATGGTCGAATGCCCAATGAAATCAGCTTTAAGTACGCTTGTCAGTTCATCGCAAGTCAGCTCAAAGTCATGAGCAAAGTGGTGTCACCAGGTAATACGCCGAAGCGTCTAAACAGTCTGCGAGGAGACTTGTCCATCCTTTTTATAGACAAACGCCCTAAGCCAAATCGGCCTAGGGCGGTAAAAATATCAAAGACCCGATATCCTGTTAATCACAAGGCAGCTTCGCTTAAGTGAACTACGTTGCGCCATTTGGCGGGTGTTATCAAAGGTTTCAGTCTACCAGGCCTCGGCGCTTGAGCAGCGCATCCACTGTGGGTTTCTGGCCGCGGAACTGGATGTAGTCCTGCATCAGATCCTCACTGTTCCCCTTGGAGAGAATTGCCTGACGATACTTGTCACCATTGGCTCGTTTGAGGCCACCTTCTGCCATGGTATGGGCAAAGGCGTCGGCAGCGAACACTTCGGTCCACAGGTAAGCATAATATCCGGCCGAGTAGCCGCCACCGAATACATGGCTGAAATAAGTCGACTGGTAACGTGGCAACACAGGCGCGTAATCCAGGCCATGTTTGGCACGGGCCTTGGCTTCGAAGGATTTAACGTCCGCCACTTGTTCACCGGCCTTGAGTGAGTGCCACTCCATATCAAGCAGCGCTGCGGCCAGATACTCTACCGTGTCATAGCCCTGGTTGAAGGTAGCCGCTGCTCGCACCTTTTCCAGCAAGGCTTGCGGAATTGGCTCGCCGGTTTTGTAGTGTTTGGCATAGTGAGCCAAAACGTCCGGATCTGTGGCCCAATCCTCGTTGGCCTGGGATGGGAACTCAACAAAGTCCCTCGGGGTAGCAGTACCAGCAAGGCTTGGGTATTTCACCTGCGAGAACAAACCATGAATGCCGTGGCCAAATTCATGGAACATGGTAGTCACTTCATCAAAGGTCATCAGCGTAGGCTGACCTTCGGCCGGCTTGGGAATATTGAGCGCGTTGTACACCACAGGCTTGTTATCCAAAAGGAAGCTTTGGGTCACGTACTCATCCATCCAGGCGCCGCCGTTCTTGCCTACTCTGGCGTAAGGGTCCAGATAGAAGAGCCCGATAGAGCTGCCGTCTTCGTTGAATACTTCCCAGGCGCGGACATCTTCCTGCCATACCGGCAGATCCTTGCGCTCTTTCATTGTGATGCCGTATAACTTCTGCATGGCGTAGAACATGCCGTCATTCAGCACGGTATTGAATTCGAAGTAGGGCTTGATCTGGCTCTCATCCAGATCGTATTTGGCCTTGCGAACCTGCTCGGCATAGAAGGCCCAGTCCCATGGCTGCAGCTCAAAGTCGGCACCACTAGCCTTGATTTGCGCCTGGATATCCTTGCCTTCAGCCTTAGCCTTGGTAACGGCCTTGGGTGCCAGGTCATCCAAAATGGCAAATACCGCATCCGGATTACCGGCCATCTGATCGGCCAGTACATAGTCAGCCCAGGTTTCATAACCCAGCAGTTTGGCCTTTTCGGCGCGCAACTGTGCCTGCTTGAGTACGATAGGACCATTGCTGGCCATGGCGCGATTGGCCGAAGTCTGCCAAATTTTCTCTCTCAGGCCTCTGTCTTCCAGGCTCGACAGCAGTGGCTGGCGGGTGGTATTCACCAGGCTTATCAGGTAACCCTCTTTACCCGCTTCCTTGGCGGCGTTGGCCAGGGCGCCTATCTCATCCTCACTCAAGCCTTTGAGCTGCGCCTTATCGGTCACCAGGATCACATCATCCTTGAACGACTTGAGAATGTTTTGCGAAAACTCGGTCGACAATGTGGCCAGCTCACCGTTGAGCTCACGCATTTGGGTCTTGTCGGCTTCGCTCAATTTGGCGCCGGCACGGACGAACTGATTGTAATAGAAGTCCACCAGACGCTGATCTTGCGCGCTCAGGCTATCTTTGTGGTTGTAGACAGCTTCAACCCGGGCAAACAACTTGGGATTGAGGAAAATATTGTCGCTGTGTTCGGTAAGCTTGGGAACGATTTCCCCTTGAATGGCCTGAAACTCATCGTTGGAGATCAACCCGGCCAGATTGAAGAAGACCCTGGAAGTACGATTGAGAATGGCGCCGGTCTTTTCCATCGCCACTATGGTGTTATCAAACGAAGCGGCTTCGCTGTTGTTGATTATGCCGGCAATTTGCTGGTTGTGTTCCTTGATCCCGGCTTCAAAGGCCGGCAGATAGTCTGCGATTTTTATCTTGTCGAACTGCGGGGCATGATACTGCAGCGGACTTGGGCTTAGCAGCACATTGCTTGCTGTTTGTTCGGTACTTTTTGCCTCTGGCATACTTTGGCTCGCTTCTTTGGCCGGGGCATTGCTGACGGTTTCATTGGTTTGCTGTTCGGCACAGGCACTCAGCACCAGTGCAGCGCCTATGGCGGTGGCGATTAATGTCTTACGCATCTTGACTCCATTAACGGCAGGCTATTGCTTAGTTATGATTGAATACCCGGGACACCTGTCTCGGCGGGGCAACAGCCCTGTTGATTCCCGCCATTACCTTAACAACTCTTCCGCTATTTGGACAATGACTTAACTGTAAGAAATTCTGCCCTCCCCCGAGGGGCCGACATGACTGAGCAGAAATCCAGCGCCAAAGTCGGGCCTCTTGCGGTCACTGGAACAAGTTTTGAACAACCGGGACAGTCAACGGACATTTATTTGCCACTTGTCACAAATTGTCACCCGTTTTTAACGGCCGATGTCACATAAGTGTCGCCGCCTTTGGGTATACTGCGCCTTGGTTAACCAGATTAATCACATGATTAACAGTGATTTAACCGGATGATGGACGGGATAATCTCCCGGGGTCGATAATAAAAACCAAGAGTAGTAAACAATGCAAACTAAAACATTAGTAACACTGGCGGTTGCCGCCGCAATGGGTCTCAGTGCCTGTGGCAGTGACAACAAGGATGAGCCAACGGTGAGCGTGGATCTGCGGGTTTTGGAAACCACAGATCTGCACACCAACATCATGGATTACAACTATTACAGCGGCAAGGAAGACCCTACTATAGGTCTGGCCCGTACCGCCAGCCTGATCCATGCCGCCCGCAAAGAAGTCACCAACACAGTATTGGTCGATAACGGCGATCTGTTGCAGGGCAGCCCCATGGGCGACTATATGGCCAAGGTCGGTATCGCCGATGGCGAAGTGCACCCCGCCTACAAGGCGATGAACCTGCTCGATTATGCCGTGGGTAACATAGGCAACCACGAATTCAACTACGGCCTGGATTTCCTGGAGAAATCCCTCGCCGGCGCCCAGTTCCCCTATGTCAACGCCAACGTCTATTGTGATGCCGATGATTGCTGGAAGGGACTCAAGAAAGGTGACAACCTGTTTACCCCTTATCTCATCAAGGAAACCGAGGTTAAGGACACTGACGGCAACAGTCACAAGCTCAAGATTGGCTATATAGGATTCGTGCCTCCGCAAATTATGCTGTGGGACAAGCAGAACCTCACCGGCAAGGTACGCGCCGAGAGCATAGTGGAGAGCGCCAAGAAATTTGTGCCGCAAATGAAGGCTGAAGGCGCCGATATCATTATCGCCATTCCGCACTCAGGCATTGGCTCCACCGAAAACCCAGGCGATCCTGCTGCCGAAAATGCCACCTATGCCCTCACCTATGTCGACGGCATTGATGCCATCATGTTCGGCCACAGCCACTCCATCTTCCCCGATGCCCGCTATGCCGACTTGCCCAACACAGATGTGGAAAAAGGCCTGCTTAACGGTGTCCCCGCCGTGATGCCGGGTCGCTGGGGCGACAACATGGGCCTGGTCGACTTCAAACTGCAACGTAAAGACGGCAAGTGGACTGTGCTCTCGGCCCGCACTGAGGCCCGCCCTATCTATGACGGTGCCAACAAGACACCTCTGGTGGAAGCCGATAAGGACATTCACGATGCGGTTGAGCTGGAACACCAGGGCACCATCGCCTTTGTCGAGCAGCCAATCGGGGTAGCTGCCGCCGACATGTTCAGCTTCCTGACGCTGGTGCAGGACGACCCGACTGTGCAGATTGTCTCCGACGCCCAGATAGCCAACGTCAAGGCCAAGCTGCCGGAAGCACTCAAGTCATTGCCTGTGCTCTCTGCAGCCGCGCCGTTCAAGGCCGGTGGCCGCCATAGCACCACCAGTGATGCCGATCAGTATGTAATGGTGGACAAAGGGCCGCTGACCTTCAAGAACGCCGCCGATCTCTACCTCTACCCCAACACTATGGTAGCGGTTAAGCTAAACGGCGCCGAGCTGAAAGACTGGCTCGAGTGTTCAGCCAACCAGTTCAACCAGATAGATCCTGCCAGCACTGAGCCGCAGGAGCTGGTGAACTATAACCACCCCACCTATAACTTTGATGTTATCGATGGCGTGACCTACAAGATAGACGTGACACAGCCGAGCAAATTCGACCGGGATTGTGCTCTGGTCAATGCCGATGCCTCGCGAATTGTGGATCTGGCCTTCACCGACAGCGAAGGCACTGTCTATACAGGTGAAAACCTGGCGGCCAAGGAATTTATCGTCGCCTCCAACAACTACCGCGCCTTTGGCGGAAAGTTTGCCGGCACCGGCAGCGAGCACGTGGTACTGGAACTGCCGGACACCAACCGTGAAGCTCTGGCGGCTTACATCACAGAGCAGTCCAAATACAATCCTGAAACCGACAAGTATGACGCCATGGTCAACCCCACTGCCGACTATAACTGGGACTTCAAGAGTATAGATACGGCTGTTGCCCTGGATATCCGCTTTGCGACTCAGGACAGTGACAAGGCCGCCAACTTCATCCAGGCCAACCAGCAAAGGACCATGACCAAGCTGAGTACCGATGAGCTGGGCTTTGCCGTCTACCGCATAGATCTCAAGCCTGCCCAATAAGACTGTCGATTGAGACTGAAAACGACCCAAGCGCCCTCAGGGGCGCTTTTTTATGCTTCTTCTTGCCATAATTTAAACCTCTGGCAATGTTATAAAGTAAGTACAATAAAACACCAGACTCACTCAGCCGTCACGACGGCAAGATTGCAGGAAATCTTTTATGTCTTCGATACCCGCGCCCTTCTCCCAAGCCTGTGAAAACAACCGCGAGCCGATACTCAAAATACTCAAACAGGCATTCTCAGGCTGCCGCAGGGTATTGGAGATAGGCAGTGGAACCGGTCAGCACTCTGTCTACTTTGCCCCGCAGTTGCCGCATCTGGTGTGGCAATGCAGCGATCAACCCCAGTATCTGGATGGGATCCGCGCCTGGCATGCCAAACTCCCGGCGAGTAACCTGGCCGAGGTAATCACTCTGGAGGTGTGCTCACCCTGGCCGCAGGCGGCAACTGAGCCGGCGCCGGATGCCATCTATAGCGCCAATACTGCGCATATCATGAGCCAGCCCATGGTGGAGGCGATGTTTACCGGCATAGGCAAAGTATTGCAAAGCGGCGGCCGTTTCTGCCTCTATGGCCCCTTCAACTACCGAGGCGATTACAGCAGTAACTCCAACCGGGTGTTCGATGCCATGTTACGGCAGCGCGATCCACAAAGCGGCATTCGCGATCAGGAGTGGATCCTGATGCTGGCCGCAGCCCAGGGGCTTGAGCTTTGTCAAGATCATGCCATGCCCGCCAATAACCGCCTGCTGGAGTTTGTTCGCAAAACGGCTCGCTAACTGAGAAAAAGTCATGCGAAAAAATCACGAGAAAAAGCCACAAGAAAAGTCACGAGCCAACAGTCGTGATAAAAAGCAGTGAACAAAAAGTAGTGAACAAAATAAGCGTTTTACCTGAAAAGCTCAGGCGCTATCAGCCTCTGAAGCGCCTTTGTTTTTACACGGCTTTGGCGTAGAGAAACAGATCTGTGGCCTTGACCTCGCCCTGCTCCAGATAGGGTTTACGCAGGCTGTCGATGAGCTCAAACCCGGCCGCGGCCAACTCACTGACGAAAAACACTTCGGGATAATAGTGGATAAATACTCTGTCTCCTGCGCTGGAGCTTTGATAGCCGGACGCTTGATAGTCATCCTCCATGGAGGCCAGATACAGGAGCCCGCCGTCATTCAGTAGCACACGGCAGTCTTGCAGTAAGGCAATCACATCCTGACGTTCAAGATAAGGCGTAATGAAGAGCAGAAGTATTGCATCAAAACCCTCTGGCGTGTCTAAGCCATCAAGGGCATTAAAGTCATCAAGGGTATTAGAGCCATCAGAAACCCCAAGACTTAGGGGCGTAGCTGCACTTTCAGGCACATCTAAGGTTGCGATAGCCTGCACGGCATCAGCTTCAAGCAGCGACGAAAGACAACCAAGCTCGCGGCTATCCAGCCGATAAAAACGTCCCTCGGGTAACAATTCACTGGCAAGTGCCACCATGGCCGGCGCCGCATCTATACCCACTATCTCGAGCTCAGGCACCCTTTTTGCCAACATGCCGCTGACATGCCCTGGGCCACAACCGATATCCAGTAACCGCAGGCGCCGTCCGGCACAGGCCTGATACTGCTTCAGCAAGGAGGCAAATCGGTTATGGGCCGAGTCATAACAATCGTTGCCGGCAAACTTATCCCGATAGGGAAGCGCCATTTTGTCAAAGGTTGCTACGGTTTCCCGGTACTTATCCATTGTGCTTCTCTCCCTGCACCATCAAGAGTCGAGGCTCAGCATACTGACTGGCACAGAAAAAAGCCAACCTCAAGGGTTGGCTTTATCAGAGAGTACTTATCAAGGATGGCAGACGTTATGCAGCTCCAGGTTGGTACCTATATCCTTGTTGCGGTTGGCCTTGGCATCGTCGTTACGCAGCTGGGTAAGATGATCCAGATAGGCCTGATCCACATCCTTGGTGATGTAGTGGCCGTCAAACACTGAGGTTTCGAAGCGCTTGATATCCGGGTTTTCCATTCGCACCGCTTCCACCAGGTCGCTCAGATCCTGGAAGATAATGCCATCTGCGCCAATGAGACGGGCGATTTCATCGGCATCACGGCCATGGGCAATCAGCTCATTGGAGGTTGGCATGTCTATACCGTAGACGTTGGGGAAGCGGATCTCGGGCGCGGCCGAGGCGAAATACACCTT
Source organism: Shewanella sp. K8 (assembly GCF_028823715.1). NCBI lineage: Bacteria > Pseudomonadati > Pseudomonadota > Gammaproteobacteria > Alteromonadales > Shewanellaceae > Shewanella > Shewanella sp. K8. Next base: position 46,544 of record NZ_JAPEHY010000016.1, on the reverse strand, counting down.
CTTGGCGCCAGCTTCACGGGCCATCTCAATGATCTGCTCTGAAGTGGTACCACGCACTATGGAGTCGTCCACCAGCAGGACATTCTTGTCCTTGAACTCGGCGTTGATGGCATTGAGCTTGCGTCTAACCGACTTCTTGCGCTCCTGCTGCCCCGGCATGATAAAGGTACGGCCGATGTAGCGGTTCTTCACGAATCCCTGACGGTAAGGCAGATCCATGCCACGGGCAATTTCCAGAGCAATATCACAGGAGGTTTCCGGAATAGGGATCACCACATCGATATCATGGTCATACCATTCCTTGCGGATCTTCTCACCCAGCTTGGCGCCCATGTTGACCCGGCTGGCATAGACTGACACCTTGTCTATGGTGGAGTCCGGACGGGCAAAGTAAACGAATTCGAAGATACAGGGGGCATAGCTTGGCGCTTCGGCGCACTGACGGGTAAACAGCTCACCTTCTGTGGTGATATACACGGCTTCGCCGGGAGCCACATCGCGCATCACTTCAAAACCAACGGCATCCAGTGCCACGCTCTCTGAGGCCACCATATACTCGGTACCAGAGGCTGTCTCGTGCTTGCCGAGCACCAGAGGGCGAATACCAAAAGGATCGCGAAATGCCACCAGGCCCTGACCGATAATCATGGCCACCACGGCGTAGGCACCGCGGGTATCGGCGTGCACCCGGGAGACGGCATCGAACACTTCATCCGGGCTCAAGGTCAGGCTGTCGGTCTTGTCCAGCTCATCGGCCAACAGGTTGAGCAGCACTTCAGAGTCGGACGTGGTGTTCACATGGCGGCGCTTGTTGCGCAGCCCTTCGGCCAGTTGCACTGTATTGGTCAGGTTGCCGTTGTGCGCCAGAGAGATCCCGAAAGGAGAGTTCACATAAAACGGTTGGGCTTCAGAGGCACTGGAGCTGCCGGCCGTGGGATAACGCACATGGCCCAAGCCTGCGTTGCCCTGCAGCCGCTGCATATGCTTGGGTTCAAATACGTCCTTGACCAGACCATTGGCCTTACGCAGGCGAAAGGCATTCTGATCGATAGTCACTATGCCTGCAGCATCCTGGCCACGGTGTTGAAGCACTGTCAGTGCATCATAGATGGTCTGATTGACCGCCGAGCGGCCAACGATTCCGACGATACCACACATGGGTAAGCTTCCTCATTGTAAGATGTTCTGATAATTGTATTTTTTATATTTTGGGTACAAAGCTTGAGGTATTTTCCAGGTAGTCAAAAAACCACTGGATAACCACCCCGAATTCGGGCACCAGTTGCGAACCCTGCCACCAATCGGTTTTGGGCGCGCCGGTAAAGGCATCCATAAAAAAGAGTATGGCACTGACTATCAATGCGCCGCGCAGCGCACCGAAACACAGGCCAAGAATTCTGTCCGTTCCCGAGAGTCCTGTCTTGGAGACCAACTGGCCTATCAAATAGTTCACCAAGGCCCCCACTATCAGGGTGACAATAAACAAGATGGCGATGGCGACCCCGTTTCGCAGCACCTCATCATTGATTTGAGTGATATGAACGGCAAGGTCCTGATAAAACTGGCTGGCGATGAAAAAGGCGGCGAACCAAACCACCAGCGACATGGCTTCTTTGGCAAAACCACGGATCAGACTGATAAGGGTCGATAATCCGATAACTATGATGATGGCGTAATCTATCCAAACCATGGGTAGAAGTATCCGGTGAAGATTTAAGTCGGCGGGATTCTACCAGAGAAGGCAAGCATTCTCACCCCCGGGGCGTAAATAATTGCTTGCCGACTCAGGGCAAACTGTCATCTTTCCTGTGGGTTATAGCGAACCACTTTACCCTTGAGTTTGGTCAACTCTTCAACCTTCTTCTGTTGCTGTTTGATGCGATCACTGGAGACATCCGGACCGACAAACACCCGGGTCAACTTTCCGTCCACAGGCTTGTCCGGCAAGGTATAGGCGCTGAATCCGGCCTTGCGCAATTTGGCTACCAGGGCTTTAACATTGGCCGCGTTACTGAAGGCGCCGAGCTGTAAAGTCCAGGCTGCATCACTGGGTTTGGCCTTGGGTTCAGGAGTCTTTTTGACCTCCTGTGGCTTGGATTGGGCGGTGTTGGAAACACTGTTTTCGGTAGCTTTCACCTCGGGAGCGGGTTCGACTTCAACCTGAGGCTCGTCTGTTTCCTGTGCCAAGTCCAGAGTCTCGGCGACATCCAGGGTTTCAAACTCTCCCGGCTCCGCCAATTGCGATTCGGTATCCGGCCGCAGCGGAATTTCAGTGAACTGCTCTTGCTGGCGCTCTTTCTTGCCATCGAGAATGTCAGGTAAAAAGATCACCCCCAAGGCGACCAATACTACGGTACCTACCAGACGGTTATGAAACTGAGTCGACAAAATATCTTCCTTCCAGTCAATAAGGGATAGTGCGAATAAGTCCTCGTGGCCTTCTCTTTTGTAGAGAGTGGCTTGCACAGCAATTGGCGTTCAAGGCATCTGACTAAAGGCATGCCGGGTCCTGCCTGAGTCAGATAACGCAGAGCACACATGGGACTTGTTCGCACCTTCCTTAGATAAGCGCTTTAAAGCCCGAAACAGTGTAAAAGGAGCCAAAGACAATTACCACATCTTCGGCGCCGAGTTTGGGTTTGAGGTATTGCCAGCAATCCGGCATCTGTTCAAATTCCCGGGCGTCACAGCCATCCGGCAGGGCTTTTCGCAAACGGCCGGCATCGGCACCACGCTCATTATGCAGCGTCACCAACAACCAGCTGTCTATGCTAGGCGCCAGCGCCTGCATCACGCCCTCGATATCCTTGTCCTTGAGCATACCGCAAACGCCATAGACTCGCCCCTTGGCCTGCAGTTCATCCAGCCTTTGCGCCAGATAGCGGGCCGCGTGGGGATTGTGCGCCACATCCAAAATAATCAGCGGCGCCTCACTGATATGCTCCATTCTGCCGCTGAGCCTGGCACTGGCGAGCCCTGAGCGAATCGCCGCTTCGGAGAGTTCAGGCCAGAGTTGTTCCAGCGCAGCCAAGCTGGTGGCGGCATTGGGCAGAGGTAATTGCGGCTTGGGTAAGTCTACAAACTGCCAGTGCTCACCGCAAAAATCCCAGCCTGTGCGGGTTTGCTTGTAGGAAAATGCCTGCCCTACCGCCTTGAGTAAGGCGCCCTTTTCATTGGCAACCTCAACTACGCTGGCAGGCATCTCGGCATCGCCCACTATCGCCGGGCGGTTCTTACGGAAGATGCCGGCTTTCTCACGGCCAACCAACTCCCGGGTGTCACCAAGATACGCCTGATGATCAAGATCTATGGCGGTTACCACACTGACATCGGCATCTATGATATTGGTGGCATCCAGCCTGCCTCCCAGGCCCACTTCCAGAATAACCAGATCCAGCTTGGCCTGCTTGAACAGCAGTAATCCGGCCAAGGTGGCATATTCAAAGAAGGTCAGCGAGGTGTCCCCCCTGGCCGCTTCTATGGTTTCAAAGGCCGAGATAAAGTCGCTATCCGGTGCATCGACGTCGTCTATTCGCACCCGCTCATTGTAATTGATGATATGGGGCGAGCTGTAAACCCCGACCCGATAACCCGCCGCGCGCATGATCTGCTCCAGCATACGGCAGGTGCTGCCCTTGCCATTGGTACCGGCAACTGTGATCACCTTGGTGCTGCCCAGTGACAGCACCCCGAGCCTGGTGGCAACTTGGGTGACCCGCTCGAGCCCCATATCGATTTCGGTCGGATGAATGGCCAGCAGGTAGTCCAGCCACACAGACAAAGGAGCGTTGGCTCCCGGTAGCTGATGCGGATGAGCGGATGATTGCGACATTTGATTCTTCCCTTAAATCTTGATGTTGCCGCAAGCAAAAGCGTAGCGGCAACAGCATGCTAACGGTTTCAGTCCGGCATAAACAGTGGGCCCATGGCCAACTTGGGCAGTTGATATTGCTCAGGATAGCTGACATGCACCAGATAGAGGCCATTGGGTTTGGCCGTGGGGGCAGCCTGGGTTCTGTCTTTGAGCTCCAGCAACTGTCCCAGCCAATCCAGCGGCTGATTGCCAAGCCCCACTTCCAGCAGCGAGCCGACAATATTGCGCACCATGTGATGCAAAAAGGCATTGGCTTCGATATCCACTATCACATACATGCCCTGGCGGGTCACACTGACTCTGTGCACATTGCGAAACGGGGTGCGCGACTGACATTGGATCGCCCTGAAACTGGTGAAGTCGCGCTCGCCCAGCAGGTACTGGGCCGCCTGATGCATCTTCTGCTCGTCGAGGTCGCCGTGATAATGGCTGACGCCACCACGCAAAATGCCGGGACGGAAATTGTGGTTGTAGATGATATAGCGGTAGCGGCGAGCGGTTGCCGAAAAGCGGGCATGAAAACTGTCGTCTACCTCTTTGGCCCAGCGCACCGCGATATTGTCCGGCAGATTGGCATTGACGCCCAGGGTCCAGGCGCCTTCTTTACGCACGGCAGAAGTATCAAAATGCACCACTTGCCCGGTGGCGTGTACCCCGGCATCGGTGCGACCGGCGCATTGCAGTGCTATCGGCTCATTGGCGACCAGGGATAAGGCCCGCTCCAACTGCCCCTGAACTGAATCCACTTCGGCCTGGCGCTGCCAACCATAATAGCCGCTGCCGTCATATTCGATACCCAACGCGATACGCATCTGTTTCTCCCCTGATCTCAAGGCGGCGAATTCTACCACAGAGCGGGCATTCGCCTCCAAGAAAAAGCCCGGACAATAAACGGACTGTATAAAAAACGGCGCTCCAGGCGCCGTTTGAGTATTGATTGAGCTCTAGCCCAAGGTTTTTATAAGGGCTGCAGCTTCCTCTTGCTGGCGGGCGTTGCCGTCCAGCTCCACCTCTTTAAGCAATGCCTTGGCGCTGTCTTTGTCATCGATTTCGATATAGGCCCGCGCCAAGTCCAGCTTGGCATTGACAGAGTTTTCCTCATCATCGACATCGACCATAGCGGCGGCGCCAACGAGGGAGTCGAGCTCACCCATATCCACATCCAGCTCCTTGTAGGGGTCGGTATCACTGTTGCCTTCATCGGCTTCACTGAGCAGGCGCTCAATATCGATAAAACCGTTTTCCTTCTGGAAGGCGCTGAGATCGTGCTCAGGCACCATGCTGGAAGCCACCTTGCCTTTTTCTTTGGCATCGAGGGCCGCAAGCGCTTCATCCACTGTCAGTTTATGGTCTTCGAGATCCAGCGAGTCATCATCATCCAGTTCGAGACTGAATTCCTCATCCGCCTCGGCTTCCTTGGCAACGTTTTCAGAAAAAGCGGCCAACAGGTCATCGTCGCTCAGGCTCTTGTCACTGTCGTCAGTATCCTTGGCCAGGTCAATATCCAGAGCCTGCTCGGTATCTGTTACGCTGTCTTCAACATCAGCAGCCTGTTCCTGATTAGAGAGTTCCTCTTGAGCCAAGAGCTCTTCTATGGCTGAAGGCTCTTCTTGCGCTGAGGGCTCTTGCTTTTCTTGCGCTGAAGGCTCTTCCTCAACCAAGGGCTCTTTGGGTGCGGAGGGCTCCCACTCAAGAATATGGGGATCATGGCTCTTGCTGCCGGCCTTGAGATCGTCGAAGAAGCCGGAATCCTTGTCGCTGCGTTGAGCGCTTTGTGGCGCGCTGTCGGTATCCCTGCTCTCATCGGCTAAAGTATCGGTTTCATCGGACTTCTTAGGCTCATCCAAGTCCTCAGCCTGCGACAAGCCTGCCAGCATGGCATCCAATTCGGCATCGCTGCGCTCAGTGGCATCATCAGACTCAACCTCTGAGCTATCTTCCTCGCCAGTCTCAGCTATCGCCTCATCAGCGTTATCTATCGCAATTACGTCATCCGCAAGCCCTGCCAACAAGGCGTCCAGATCTTCACTCTCTTCCTCAGCTTGAACCGGCTCTGCTTCAGCTTCCTGAGTCTCGACAGCATCGCCCAAGTCATCGAAGCCTGCCAGCAAGGCATCTATGTCTGCCTCTGTATCGCTGGAGTCTATGGCAACATTGTCATCTTCAAGCTCTGCGGCGATTGCGTCACTTAAGTCTTCCGTTTCAGTGCTCTCTTCTGCCGGCGAGTCGAATCCAGCCAACAAGGCATCAATGTCAGCTTCTTCGCCCAGCTCGGTATCAGCTGAGTCATCCTCATCCAGCTCGGCAGCAATGGCAGCGCTGAGATCTTCCTCAGCTTCAGTCTTACTATCGTCTTCAACTTGAGTACCGACTTCAATTTGCGGTTCTGTGTTTTCATTGACGTCAAACCCGGCCAGCAGCGCATCGAGATCGGCTTCCTGTGTCTCATCCAGAGTTTCTTCAGCCTGCTCATCTTCGGCCAATTCGGCAGCGATGGCGGCACTGAGATCTTCATCCTCATCAATGACTACAGCGCTGTCATCGGCCTGGCTCTCCAGATCCAAACTCTGCAGCTCTGTATCCAATTCAGGCTCGGAACTCTGCTCTTCGGGTTCGAGATTGAGATTCTGTTCAAGCTCGGCTTCAAAGCTCTGGTCGAAAGCAGCCGTCACATCTTCGGGTAAGGTTTCACTGAGCTCAGGCTCTGATGCTGGAACACTTTCGGCCTGCAACTCTTCAGGAATGGTTTCCTGTTTATCGGTATCGTCCAATCCGGCCAGCAGTGAGTCCAAGTCTTCTTCAGCGGGTTCTTCCTGCTCACCCGACTCCTGCTCGCCCATGGCTTCGGCCCAGAGCTCATCGAGGGACTGGCCTTCATCTTCGGCCTCTTGGGCGTCATCCCCCTCTCCCGAGTCGATGAACATCTCCTGCGCCATGTCCATCTGCTCGTTGTCACTCTCAACTTCCGGCTCAGGCTGCAGCGCTGAGCTGTCGACATCCAGCAGTGAATCAATGGAATCGTCCGGATCATCATCCAGATGCACCGCCAATTCGTCGTCGGCATTGGCCATCTCGGCTGTAGCCGCGCCGGCGGCAGCCGCGGCAGCCATTGGAGCCGCTTCGGTCTGTGGTGCTTGGGCATCACTCTGTTTACGTCTGCGGCGCAGCATGCTCCATAGCAATAACAACAGCAGTACCGCGGGTATGGCCGCAGCCAGGGCCAGTAACAGCGGGTTATCCATCAGGCTGCGCCAGAGGTCGTCCGGCTCATTAGCCGTAGCACTGGCAGCTTGAAGTTGCTGCTTGAGTTCAGCATTTTCAGCTTTGAGTTGCTGCTCCTGCTTTTTGCTGGCCTGCAGCGATTCTTCCAACACAGACAGACGCTGATTCAGTTCATCGATTTGCGCTTGCAGCCCTTGGTTATCGGTATTGGCCACTGTGAGCAGATCCTGCGCGCGTCCCAGTTCATCGGTCAGGCTCAGATTGCGGCTCTGCAGCGCTTCAATGCTGTTGTCGTCGGCCGTTTCCGGAGTTGCTTCCGTGGCTGCTTTTTCGGTTGTGGTGGCTGGCGATTTGTCTGCAGCCACTTGAGTTGGCTCAGTCGATGGCTCACTGACCTTCGGCTGCGCGCTGTTTTCCTTGGCACTTGTAGCTACCTTGGATGGCTGCGCCGCTGTTGGAGTTTGGGTGGCCGGCGTTGGCTCTTTTGCGGCTTGGCTTTCACGCTCGGGGGCTTTGGCGGTTTCAATTTTGCCATCATCTGCTTTTAGCGGCTTACCGGAAGACCAGCTCTTGTCGTCCTGCTCGGCACGGGCTCTGGCCATACTCTGGGGAATAGCCTGCATCACCTCTTTGGAAGGGATCAGCAGTATCATGCCCCGTTCCAGGCTGTTATAATTATTGGAGGTGAAGGCGTGCGGGTTGGCCTCAAATATAGCGGCCATGACCTGATAGATGCTGACACTGGAATCCGGTCTGACTTTCTGGGCAATGCTCCAGAAGGTGTCTGATGGCGTAGTCGGACCATACTGGCGTACCTGTTGGCGCACCTGACCATCAGGGCCGGTAATTTTCAGGCCTTCTGCATGGGCGGGTTCAATGAGAGTACCTTGGTTCAGGGCAAAAAAAGCGGCCATCAGGCCAACAAGATATGAAGTGCGAAAGTTCATCCATTCTTCCCTTTCAAGCGCTGGTTTCGCCAACTGACGACTGGCTTTAGGCATTTGTATTTATTGAGATTACTATAAACCAGAAATGTCCGCCCTGCTACTGTTCACATTTGCAAAACAAAAAAAGCCTGCTGCTTGCAGGCTTTTTCAACAGAAACAAGAAGTTCTAGAGATAATCGCGGATTAAGATCTCGCCTATCTGTACACTGTTGAGCGCCGCGCCCTTGCGGATATTGTCAGAGACCACCCAAAGATCTATGCCCAGATCGTGGGAAATATCCTTGCGCACCCGGCCGACATACACAGGGTCACTACCGGCACCTTCGGTGACAGCTGTCGGATAATCATCATCATCTTCAAACAACACCACGCCTTCGGCATCCCGCAATACCGCCTTGACTTCCGCGGCATCAACCGGCTGCAGCGTCTCGATATGAATCGCTTCCGAATGGCCATAGAACACAGGTACCCGTACCGCGGTAGGGTTCACCAAGACCTCGCTGTCGCCGAGGATCTTCTGGGTTTCCCAAACCATCTTCATCTCTTCTTTGGTGTAGCCATTTTCCATAAACTTATCTATATGCGGCAACACGTTGAAAGCTATCTGCTTATCATAAACCTTGGGCTCTGAAGGCAAGCCCTGCAGCAGCTTGGCAGATTGACCCGCCAGCTCTTCAATCGCCTTTTTGCCTGTACCGGAAACCGACTGATACGTGGCCACATTGATACGGCTGATCCCAAAGGCATCATAGATAGGCTTGAGCGCCACCAACATCTGAATGGTTGAGCAGTTGGGATTGGCGATAATATTACGGTTACGGAAGTCGGCAATCGCCTGTGGATTGACCTCTGGAATAACCAATGGAATATCCAGGTCGTAACGGTAGTGGGAGGTGTTATCTATCACCACACAACCGGCATCGGCCGCTATCGGCGCCCACTTGGCCGAGACATCGCCACCGGCAGAGAAGAAGCCTATCTGCGCCTGAGTCCAGTCGAAGCTCTCCACATCGAGGATCTCTACCTGTTTACCGTGAAAACTCACGGTTTCACCGGCGCTGCGACTGCTGGCCAGTGGAAACAGATTCGCCACCGGGAAGTTACGCTCCTCGAGGATTTCTATCATGGTTTGACCCACAGCCCCTGAGGCACCCAATACGACAACGTTAAATTCCTGCGACATTTACAGACCGACTCCTGAAAAACCTAAATGAGACAACCAATCTACCCCAGAACCCCCGGCGTTTGAAAGAGTCAAAGCACTGAATTCTCGCCTATGGCGGTGATTTTTTCTCATGTCATCAAAACCTGCGGGGTTTTTCAGCATTTTCCGGAATTTTTCATCGTCATCACGTAGATCATAAATAAATCGGCATAGAGACAACAATGCCTTTTCATCGGGCATACTGCTGATATCGAGCCGGGAATTCCAGCGCTCGGGCAATAGAGTGGCAAGTGACTTGTCCGCCGGGCGATTGAGTATCGCCATCAAGGCCTGATACAGCATGAAAGTGCCCCTGGCCTTGCCTTCCAGGCTGTAACCGGCAATATGCGGGGTAGCAAACTCCACCAAAGGCACCAGTTCCATCATGGGGTTGGGCTCCCCTTGCCAAACATCCAGTACCAACTTGAGGTCCGGCCGTTTGCCCTTGACCCGGATCAGCGCGCGATTGTCTATCACTTCACCGCGGCAGCAGTTAAGCAACCAGCAGCCGGGTTTCAATGTCTCCAGTCGCTGCTCGTCAAACAGATACCAAGTAGGATGTTCGCCATCCCTGGTCAGAGGTACGTGCAGACTAACAATATCGGCGCCGGCAATCAGTTCATCCAGGCTGACAAAACGGCGGCTGTCTCCAGCCTTGGCCAGTAAGGGGTCACAGAGCAAGGTTTTGATTCCGTAGGCTTCAAGGCAGCGCGCCAGCGCCGAGCCGGTATTGCCGGCGCCAACTATGCCAACGGTTTTACCTTTGAGCTGAGTATCAAACCTGTTGGCCAACTCCAACATGGCGATAAAAGCATACTCGCCAACCGCAGTGGCATTGCAACCTGGGGCATTGGAAAAGGGGATATTACGGGACGCCAGATAATCCTTGTCCACATGATCTGTCCCTATGGTGGCACTGCCGACAAACTTAAGTTTATGTGCGCCTGCCAGCAGCGCCTCATTGACCTTGGTGACCGAGCGCACCAGCAAGACATCGGCATCGGCTACCGTTGCCGCATCCAGATGACGACCATCAACCGCCACTATCTCCCCCAGCTCGGCAAACAAGGGCTGCACATAGGGCATATTTTCATCAACCACCAACTTCATCGACTTTCCTGCTCTGTTGTGGATTAAGCCGCTATTCTATCAGCGGCCTGCAGACTTGTCTGAGTCCGGCGCACATTTAAGGAAGCTACTAACAAGTTCTGCGTCAGCTCATAAGCAAAGAAGGAAGCCATTCGGCTTCCTTCTTGTTTCACTGAATCAAGGCGCTTACTTGTACTTGCGCATCACCAGTGTGGCGTTGGTGCCGCCGAAACCGAAGCTATTGCTCATAACAGTGTTGAGCTCGGCGTCGCGGTATTCACGCACAATTGGCATACCTTCTGCGGCCGCGTCCAGATTGTCGATATTGATGGAAGGCGCGATAAACCCACCTTCAAGCATCAACAGGCTGTATATAGCCTCATGAACACCGGCTGCGCCCAGGGCATGGCCTGTCAGCGACTTGGTTGAGGCAATCGCCGGCATCTGGCCGTCGAAGACTTCACGCAAGGCTTCCAGTTCACGCACATCACCGACAGGGGTAGAAGTACCGTGAGTGTTAACATAATCGATAGGTGTATCTACTGACTCCAGCGCCATCTTCATGCAGCGCACGGCACCTTCACCGCTTGGGGCAACCATGTCATAACCGTCTGATGAAGCGCCATAGCCGATGACTTCGGCATAAATCTTGGCGCCACGGGCCAGCGCGTGCTCCAGCTCTTCGACAATCACTATGCCGCCGCCACCTGAGATAACAAAGCCATCACGGTCGGCATCATAGGTGCGGGAAGCTTTTTCCGGTGTGTCGTTATACTTGGTCGACAAGGCGCCCATAGCATCAAAGCCCATGGTCAGGGTCCAGTCGATCTCTTCGGCGCCGCCGGCAAAGACCATATCCTGTTTACCCATCTGGATAAGTTCCACCGCGTGACCGATACAGTGCGCACTGGTGGCACAGGCCGAGCTGATGGAATAGTTCATCCCTTTAATTTTGAAGGGCGTCGCCAGACAGGCACTGGCAGTAGAAGACATAATCCGCGGCACAATATAAGGACCCACACGCTTGACGCCTTTGGCACGCAAGGTGTCTGCCGCCTGAACCTGGTTGGAAGACGAAGCGCCGCCGGTACCCACGATAAGACCCACACGAGGATCTGAATACTGCTCTTCGGTCAAACTGCTGTCTTCAATAGCTTGCTGCATAGCCAAATAGGCGTAGGCTGCGGCATCACCCATAAAACGCAACGCCTTGCGATCAATAAGCTCTGCGGGATTGAGTTTGATGTCGCCCCAGACATGACTGCGCAGCTGCATCTCCTCAAACTGATCCGAGTGGGTGATACCACTGCGGCCAGCCTTGAGAGATTCAGTCACTTCTTGTTTGTTATTACCGATACTTGAAACAACGCCAATTCCGGTGATCACGACTCTTTTCATGTTTTACTATCCATTCCGTACAATTCAGTACCTACTTTTGCTGACGCCATGTTAGCCGTTTTACAGCATTTAAGTGGTCAGCTTTCCGTAAACTTGGGTAAAATAATGCCGAACAAGGCCTCCAGAGTAAAAGATTGCCCGTGAAACAGGAACAACTTCGGCCATCCGGCAGTGAAAATACGCAAACTTGCAGCCAAAATCCCACATCTGCAGAAACAACACAAGCCCCGGCGACAACTCTTGCGCCCTACCAACAAACCCGGCTCGATGACAAGCCCCTTGGACGGCAAATCTGTCTGGCGGCGGTAGGCGGCGAAACCCTGTTGCCGCTGATACAACTCTGGAGCCAACTGAGGCAGGATTATCCCAAGCTTGTGTTACAACTTTTGCTGTTCGCTGCCGATAAAAACGCTCAGGCCGAGTCGCTCGAGCTTCTGAAAAACAAACTGCAATTATGGCAGAAGGCTGAAAATACGACATCCGCCGAGAGTCAAACGACTGCAGTAATGAGTTTGCTCGCCGAGCTGCAGGCAGGAAAACCCATGGCGCTCCAAGGCTGCCAGCGCTTTGTGCTCGATGGCGGCAGGCTGAGACTGGATCTCTATCTTGAATTCGACGCCCAGCTGCTCAAAGAGCTGCCAGGTTTAAGCCATCAAGGTTGGATAGACAACTGGCTGTGGCTTGCCGAGTCCTTGCCCTCTGAGGCAGCGGCATGGCAGATGGCTCGCCTGGCCAAAGACAGCGCCGCCCTGCTGTGCTTACCGGAAAGAAAAGAAAGATTTGCGCCCTTAATGGTCAATAGCGGCCTCAATGCTGCGGATTTTAGCAGCCCGGCATCGCTGCTTTTGACTCACCAAACTGAGCTCGAGCCTATCGCCAAGGCTGAGCGCCTTGCCTTGCGGCACCAAAGCAGTGCCCGGCTGGCGCCCTGGCCACTCTATCGGGAGCCGGCGCTTGCAGCCGATGACAGTGTTGCCATTATCGGCGCCGGTGTGGCCGGCAGTCAGTTGGCGTTGTCGCTGGCCGAGCGTAAACAAGCCAGCCAGGTATTTTGCAGCGAGGAAAACGCGGGTGAAAGTGCCAGCGGCAACCGTCAGGGCGCGCTCTACCCGCTGTTGACTCCGGAAACATCCGAGCTCAACACCCTGTTCCAACAAGGTTTTCTCTTTAGTCGGCGGCGGATAACCGCGCTGGCTGCCGCCGGTTTCGATATCGCCCATGACTTTTGCGGTGTGTTGCATACAGGTTTTGATAAGCGAAGTCGCGCCCGTCTGAATAAGATTGCCGAGGGCCAAAACTGGCACTCGGATATTCTGCGCCGGGTCGACAGCACTGAGGCGACAGAGCTTGCGGGATTGGATATAAAAGAAGATGGTCTTTTTTACCCTCTGGGTGGCTGGGTCTGTCCCAGAGCCCTGTGTCAGGCCGCCATCCAATACGCCGTCTACTCGACTTACTGTGACTTTCAACCCCGAACCTATATCAGCGAGATTTCAAGAGAAGGTAGCCACTGGTGGCTGAGTGCAGCCGATGGTCGCCGCTTTGGACCATTCAAAAAACTGGTGCTGGCAAGCGGCGCTTCGCTGACGGCGCTGCCACAAACTTCGGCCCTGCCCGCCTCCCCCTTTCGCGGCCAGGTCAGTGAAGTGGCAACCCAAGGCGGTTTGGGAGCGCTTAAGACTGTACTCTGCGCCAAGGGCTATCTCACCCCGGCCTGGGAGGGTATTCATTGCCTGGGAGCCAGTTATGTTAAAGATCCCGAGCAATTGGCCTACAGCGCAGTCGAGCAGAGAGAAAACCTGCAAAAAATCGCCATGAGTTATCCGGATGCCGACTGGCACCAGGGGCTGGTGATGGGGCAAGGTGCCAGAGTGGGTGTGCGTATGGTCACCCGGGATCACTTCCCCATGTTGGGACAAGCGCCGGATGTCGAGGCACTAATCCAGGGCTATCAGCAACATCAGCACACTCCCGAGAGTGCCCGCTACTGGCAACAGACGCAGGCGCCTGTGCATCCGGGTCTATATGTTCTTGGTGGTTTGGGTTCCCGCGGCCTCAGTACCGGCCCCTTGGCGGCGGAAATTCTGGCATCAGAACTTTGCCATCAGCCTTTGCCTGTTGGAAGTACACTGCTGCAGCGCCTCAACCCCAACCGGATGTGGATGCGAAAGCTCATCAAGGGCAAGGCGCTGTAAACTCTCTGCATTCGCTATCATTTCAAACACAAAAAAGCCCCGAACGGGGCTTTTTCTTGCTCAAACCAGACTCAGGCGGCGATCCGCTGTTTCAGTTCTGACCAGGCGTTATCCACCAGACGGTAATCGGCATCTTCAAGCTCTTTGGCTGCCAGTTTCAGGCATTGCTGCATCCGCTCATTCAAGGCATCCGGCCCTTGCTCTGACTCGTTTTCCAGCTCGGCCAGCACCACGGCAAAATGCCCCTGCAGGTAACCGCTGGCAAACAGGGCATCATCATCACCGCCGGCCACTATCTCGCCAATCCACTGCTCCAATGCCTGTTCGTACTTCTCTAACATGCTCTACTCCGCTAAGTCTGGGTTGGCCACCTGATACATCACGTAATCCCGATAACCTGTCACAATTCGATAATAGCCACTAAGTTCGCTATCCAATTTCTGGTCGCCACTATCCACGATAAGCGGCCTGCCTTCAAGTGCTTTTAGTTTGCTTTTGGTGGCAAGGATGATGATATTTTCCTTGCCAATGCGCCTGATAAGCTCGGGCGACAACTGCTGATTGCCACGGCCAAGAATGTGCCCTTGGCCACCTATCAGGGTAATGACCAACTTAACCTTTTGATTTTCAGTGGCACTCAATAACTGCGCCGCATTAAGATCCGAGGCCAGCAGGGTCTTGTCCTGCACCAGATCCACCCCGAGCAGGGTGTTATCGAGCCCCAGCTCCTCCATCACGGCCGCCACTGTACTGCCGGAGCCCATGATATAGAGCTCATCTTCCATATCGCCGACCACCTCGGCGGCAATATCCGCCAGCACCAGTTCATCCACCTCGCGGCCGCCCATCTTCACCGCCTGGATATATCGCGGCTCGGCAGGCACTGTCATTTCACCATAACGCCGCGCCCTGACAGTGCCTTGGCGGAAGGCCTCTTCGTCTATGTCCATCACATCGGCGCTCATCAGACTCACCAGGGCGCCTTCCAGCAGTTGCTTCAATACCAGCCCGGATGCATGGGGAGTAATGCCGTAAACACCCGAATGAATTTTGACCCCGGCCGGTACACCGAGTACAGGGAAGTGCTCACCGACAACCCCATAGATATCCCTTGCCGTGCCATCGCCGCCGGCAAACAGCAGCAAGTCCAGCTCCTGCGCCATCAAGGCCTTGGTGGCAGCCTGGGTATCACTGCGACTGGTATCCGTTGCCGCCTGATAACACACCTTTGTGCGGAAACCCAGCTTTTGCGCCAGGTCGGCGCCCATGTTACCCGAGGCGGTATAAATTTGCAGGCGCTCGGCAAAAGGCGTTATCACAGCCAAGGCCTGCTCCATTCGCAGCCCGGCCTTGGGGGTGGCGCCCAGGCTCAGCGCCTCTTTTGCCACACCGTCGCTGCCCTTGAGGGCGACACTGCCCCCAAGCCCGGCCAGCGGATTAATGATAAGGCCCAGTCGAAACATTTTACTCATAACTCTCTCCGGCAAATGATGCTCTGCTCTTGTAAGAAATCATCAGGCGTCAATGGGGTCACTCTGTGATTGACGCCTGGAGTCGCTACCCGGAATAGCCAGCACGGCCAACATGGACAGCAAGGCGCACGCAGCGGCAAACACCCAACACCAGAAGGCGCCGCTGCCATCGCCCCAAATCAGGCCGCAGATCCAGGTGCCCAAAGCGCCGCCGACGCCAAAGCTCAAACTGGCGTAAAGTGCCTGGCCCTTGCTTCGGTGGCTGATATCAAAATTACGGTGAACAAACTGGATGGATGCCGCATGGGTCAAACCGAAGGTAAAGGCATGCAGCAGTTGGCTGAGCCCCAAAAGCAACATGCTTTCGGCGCCAAAAGCCACCAGAAGCCAACGCAGTGCCGTCATGCCTATGCTCACCAGCAGCAGCGTCTTGACCCCATAGCGACCGAGCAACCTGGGCGCTATCATAAACATGAAGATTTCCGCCATTGCCCCGAGAGCCACAAAAATACCGGCGCTGGCCTCTGTGTAACCCACCTGCTTGAGATAAAGCACGAAAAAGCCGTAGAAAGGCCCGGCGCTGGCTTGAAGCAACATGGCAGACAGTAAAAACCACAGCAGCGGCCGCCCGAGTTTGAGTGCCGGCTTATTCTGCACGGCCCCCGCCGAAGCCCGATTCGAAGGCAAGGGTAAGGCACTGCCCAGTAACCCAAGAAACAGACTCAGCCCCACATAAAGCAGCACCTCGGGGCCAAATTCCTTGATGGCCCAGCCTGTGCCCACCACCAGCACGATATAGCCGACACTGCCGAAACTGCGAATGAGGCCATACTTGTTGGCTTCAGCCCCCAGGGTTTCCAGGGTGATCACCTCAAGCTGCGCCAGAATCGCATTCCAGAAGAAGGTATAGAGGGCCAGACTCAGCGCCAGATAGAGAAAGCCACCATGATAAAAGAAACTCAGATAGGTCAAGGCGGCGGCGAAGGCGCCGAGCTTGATAAGCTCAGAGCGCATGCCGGTGCGATCCGCCACCAGCGCCCAGACATTGGGCGCGACTATGCGGGTTGCCATAAGTATGGCCAGCAGGAAGCCTATTTCGGCGGCGTCGAAACCACGGTTGTCAAAAAATACCCCCAGATAGGGCACCATGACACCGAGTATGCCAAAGAAGAAGAAATAGCAGGCAGAAAGCCAGGCGAGCTGTCCCCCTGCGGGAAACAGTCCGCGCATTTATCGCATTCCAAGTACAGGTGTAAGGCTGCTGACATCCTGGTTTTGGGCCCGATGACGCAGCAAGTGATCCATCAAGACTATCGCCAACATGGCTTCGGCAATGGGCACGGCGCGGATCCCGACACAGGGGTCATGCCGCCCCTTGGTCACCACTTCGGCCTCTGTGCCCTGCACTGTCATGCTCTTGCCTGGCACGCTGATACTGGAAGTGGGTTTGAGCGCCATATGGGCCACTATGGGTTGCCCGGAAGAGATACCCCCGAGCACGCCGCCGGCATGGTTGCTGTCAAACCCGGCTGGCGACATCAGATCTCTGTGCTCTGAGCCCTTTTGGTTAACAACGGCAAAGCCATCACCGATTTCAACGCCCTTGACCGCATTAATCCCCATCAGCGCATGGGCAATATCGGCATCGAGACGGTCAAATACCGGCTCGCCAAGGCCGACCGGCACATTGGTGGCCACCACACTGACCTTGGCACCGATGGAATCACCGGACTTTTTCAGCTCGCGCATATAGTCATCCAGCGCTTCCAGCTTGGAGGCATCGGGGAAGAAAAAGGGGTTCTGTTCTACCTGAGCCATATCCAGAGTGTCAGCGCAAATAGGCCCAAGCTGGGAGAGATAACCCTGGATCTCAATGCCGTGTACCGCCTTAAGGTATTTCTTCGCCACGGCCCCTGCCGCCACCCGCATGGCAGTTTCCCGCGCCGAGGAACGGCCACCGCCGCGATAATCGCGCAGTCCATATTTTTGCTGATAGGTATAGTCGGCATGCCCGGGACGGAACAGATCTTTGATATTGGAGTAGTCCTGGCTGCGCTGATCGGTATTTTCAATCAACAGACCGATGGAGGTGCCTGTGGTCTTGCCCTCAAACACGCCGGAGAGAATACGCACCTGATCCGGCTCGCGCCTGGCTGTGGTATAGCGGGAAGTACCCGGACGGCGACGGTCGAGATCCTGCTGCATATCGGCTTCGGTCAGCTCAAGCCCTGGCGGGCAGCCATCGATAATGCAGCCGAGTGCAAGCCCATGGCTTTCACCAAAAGTGGTGACGACAAAGTTCTGACCTATGCTGTTTCCCGACATCCGCTTAATTTCCCCCTGGAGATAAAATGACCGAGCGCTGAGGTTCGGCCATCCGAACCTCGCCTTTACTGGCCCATTGGCTAATGGGCCGCTTTATTATTCACTGTCTTTAAAAATGGCGAACAGTGATTGATTTTCAACTAGCTGATCTTTGGTCAGCACAAACACCCCATCACCACCATGTTCAAAGCTGACCCAGGTGAAAGGCACATCGGGGAACTGCTCAATCAGGTGCACCATGGAGTTACCCACTTCAACCACCAGAATACCGTCATCTGTGAGGTAATCGGCGGCGTTGGCCAGAATGCGTTTGGTGATATCCAGGCCGTCGCGTCCGGACGCCAAACCAATTTCCGGCTCATGGCGATACTCATCCGGCATATCGGCAATATCTTCGGCATCAACATAAGGGGGGTTGGACACAATCAGATCGTACTGCGGCGCTCGTGGCACTGCGCTGAAAAGGTTGGACTGCATGGGAAACACCCTGTCCATCACGCCGAGCGACTCAACGTTTATCTGCGCCACTTCCAGTGCATCCTCGCTGATATCCAGCGCATCGACCTCAGCCTCTTCAAACTGATAGGCACAGGCGATAGCGATGCAACCGCTGCCAGTGCAGAGATCGAGGATCCGTCTTACCGGCTTGTTGTAGAGCCAGGGACCGAATCCGTTTTGGATCATCTCGGCAATGGGTGATCTAGGCACAAGCACCCTTTCGTCCACATAGAAGTCCAGCCCGGCAAAACGGGCGGTGTTGGTCAGATAAGGTACGGGCAAGCGCTCGCGTACCCGGCGGATGATAAGCTCAACTATCTTGTGTTTTTCGCTGCTGGTGAGATTGGCGTGGATCACCTGCTGACCAATGTCATCGGGCAGATGCAGGGCATGAAATACCAGGGAAACCGCTTCGTCCCACGCGTTATCTGTACCATGGCCATAATAAACATTGGCGTCATTGAAACGGCTGACGGCCCAGCGCAACATGTCGCCTACCGTCCGCAATTCGGTGACGGCTTCATCCACAAAGATCTTATCCAAAATCTGACTCCGGCTTTATTCTTATTCCGCCCCCATTGTAACTGAAGTCTGTTCAGAAGAAACAGGATTCAATAAAATAGCCTAATGAACGAAGAAAACGACAAAGAAGGCCTGGCGGAATTTCAGGCACTGGTATCCGGGATCACCCCGCTCGACCAGGATAAACGCCATTTCCGCCCGCCGAGCAAAACCAAGAAGCAACTGGCTGAAAAAGAAGTTCAGATACAGGCGGACAGTTATTTTTCAGACGTTTACCAGC
The DNA here is from genome assembly GCF_028823715.1 of Shewanella sp. K8. Lineage (NCBI taxonomy): Bacteria > Pseudomonadati > Pseudomonadota > Gammaproteobacteria > Alteromonadales > Shewanellaceae > Shewanella > Shewanella sp. K8. The sequence goes on along the minus strand of NZ_JAPEHY010000016.1, from coordinate 27,518 downwards.
CATTATTGCCAGTTAACGGCCCTATGCGTTGGTGTCGGAACGATGTGGACGCCATGGAAGTCAAACGTCTGCGTAGAGGCGATTATGTGCCTGACTTTCTTTTGGATCTGCATGGTTACCGCCAAACCGAAGCCAAGCTGGAACTGGCAGCCTTGATCCAGGCCTGTATCCGTGAACACAGCCCTTGCTGTAGTGTCATGCACGGCTACGGCACCGGCATTCTCAAACAGCAGTTACCCATGTGGCTGGCGCAGCACCCCAAGGTCAAAGCCTTTCACCAGGCCCCCAAAGAATGGGGCGGCGATGCGGCGCTGTTGGTACTGATAGATATCGGTGAACATCCCCACAGACGCTAGCCACAGTAGAGCTGCCCCCTTTTAAAGACTTAGCGCGATAAATGCAAGGAACCCGGCCATGGCCGGGTTCCTTGTTTAGCTGGCGCTTTAAGATTCATCTTTTAATCACATAAGGCGCATGATTTCAGGTTAGTTGCAGCACTAAAGGCGGCTTTAAACCTGGGGAAAGCACTAGGCGATATTGTGCGGCCCTTGCTGCCACATCACGCTTGCCTGCTGACCATGTACATCAATAAGTGCCACTGACGAGGTCGCAAATAACGGCGGCTCAATGCCGGCCACCAATTCACTGACCATATAACCCAATAGTGGCATGTGGGCTATCACCAACACCTTGTCAGCCTTGAACTGTTCCGCGTATGCCTTCACCAGGCTGGCAGCCATTTCAGGGTCAGCAGATGGTACCAATTCATCCAATACCATCCATTTACGCGGTTCAGGAAAGTGCTTTCCCAGTTCTTGCCAGGTCTGCTGCGCTCTGAGGTAGGGGCTTACCAACACCAGATCAAAGGCAGAGACTGAATCATTCAGCCAGTTGCTCATCTGTGTCGTATGGAGGCGTCCGGCATCAGTCAGCATTCGCTCCCGATCCGAGGGTGCTTCGAAACTGGCCTCACCATGGCGCATTAGAAAAAGCTGCATACATCACTCACTACAGAAAAAGTTCTTATGGTTCTATGTCAATTGTAGCCGTTTATAGCGCGGCAACAAACCGCACAGCTCTCAATCTTTAGTCGAAAAATCCAAGAGATATTTGCCAAAAAAGCATAAGGCTATCAATATATAACAATCTGTCTATACGGGAGTTATCCCTTGAGCACTTGCCAGTCTGTCATTTCCAGCCCCAATGACCACCGCAGCTATCGTCATCTGACTCTGACCAACGGCCTGCGGGTGTTGCTGGTGCAAGATATGCATTCTGCCCAGGCCGCCGCATCCATGGCGGTCAATGTCGGCCACTTCGATGATCCTCAATCCCGCCCCGGGATGGCACATTTTCTCGAACACATGTTGTTCCTGGGTACAGCCAAATTTCCCGAGGCAGGAGGTTATCACAGCTTTATCAACCAACATGGCGGCAGCAATAATGCCTGGACGGGCACAGAGCACACCAACTTCTTCTTTGCCATAGATCCCCTGGTATTTGCCGAGGCACTGGACAGATTCAGCCAGTTCTTTATTGCACCTTTGTTCAATCAGGAGTTGGTGGACAGAGAAAGACACGCCATAGAATCTGAGTTCAGTCTCAAGCAGAAAGATGATATCCGCCGTATCTATCAAGTATTGAAAGAGACGGTCAACCCGGCGCACCCTTTCAGCAAGTTTTCCGTCGGTAACCTGCAAACCCTGGGCGGAGACGAGCAACAGCTCAGGGAAGAACTGCTTGCCTTCTACAAGAGCCATTACAGCGCCAATCTGATGACCCTGTGTCTGGTGGCTCCCATGGCAATCGATGAGCTCGAGCAGTATGCCAGACGCTATTTTTCGGCAATAGAAAATCATGATCTGCAAAAAACCTATCCCGAACTGCCACTGTTCTCCAGTGAGCAACTGCAAAAGCAGATCCATATAGTGCCGCTTAAAGAGCAAAAACGCCTGACCCTGAGCTTTGCCCTGCCCGCTATCGATCGCTTCTATCGCAGTAAGCCACTGACCTTCATCAGTCACCTACTTGGGAGTGAGAGCCACGGCAGCCTGTTTTCCAAACTCAAGGAAGCCGGTCTTATCAACGGGCTTTCCGCCGGTGGCGGCATCAACGGCTACAACTTCAAGGAATACAGCATCAGCATTCAGCTGACCGACAGAGGTTTGAACCAAACCGACAAGGTGGTTGCTGCTTGCTTCGGTTATATCAAACTCATTGCCGATACTGGGCTGGAAGACTGGCGCTATCAGGAAAGAGCCAATCTGCTCAAACTGGCATTTCGCTACCAGGAACAGATAAAAGCCCTGGATCTGGCCAGTCATCTCAGCATCAATATGCAACATTATCAGGTTGAAGATACCGTCTATGGCGACTATCGCATGGATGGCCTGGATGTCGCTGAAGCCAGAGCACTGATGAGCCTGATGACCCCGGATAATATGCGCCTGCAACTGGTGGCCCAGGATCTGGATACCGAGCAACAAGCGGCCTGGTATCACACCCCCTATCAAATTAAGCCCATAGAAGACGCCAGGCTGGCACTGTGGCGCTGCGCAGAGGCTGAAACCGGGATGAAGCTGCCAAGGCCTAACCCTTTCATCGTTGAAGACGCCATAGCCCGAGGTGAACCCAGCCGGCATCCTGAGCCGGTGATTGTCGCCGAAGGTGCCGGTTACCGTATCTGGCACAAGAAAGATGATGAGTTCAATGTCCCCAAGGGCCATCTGTATCTCTCACTCGATTCGGATCAGGCCAGCCCCACGCCGAGACATGCCGCCTTGACCCGGCTGTATGTGGAGATGCTGCTCGATCATCTGACCGAACATACCTATCAGGCGGAAGTGGCCGGCCTCAGCTACAACATCTACCCCCATCAGGGCGGGCTGACCCTGCATTTAACCGGTTTTACCGGCAACCAGGAAACCCTGTTGGCGCTGCTGATAGACAAAGCCCGGGAGCGCAGTTTTACCCAGGAGAGGTTCAACCTTATCAAACGCCAGTTACTACGCAGTTGGTATAACCATGCCCAGGCCAAACCCATCTCCCAGCTGTTCACCAGCTTGACGGTAACCTTGCAAAAACGCAGTTATGAACCACTGCGGATGGCAGAGCTGTTGGAAGATATCACCCTAGACGATCTGCATGACCATGTGAGCGCCTTCTATGAAAAAATCTATCTGGAAGGCCTGGTCTATGGTGACTGGCTGGAACAGGAAGCCCAGTCTCTGGGAAAACGACTCAGCCACATTCTGTCGCTGGTTTCCAAGCCCAGCCGTGAATCGGCCAGGGAGTTGGTCAACCTTCAGGGGAAAGGAACCGTACTCAGGGAGCTGAACATAGCTCACCCGGACAGCGCCATCATAGTCTATTACCAATCCGTGTTTGCCACTCCTGAGAAAATGGCGTTGTTCAGCCTGCTGAATCACACCATGTCGTCAACTTTCTTCCACGAGCTGCGAACCCAAAGACAACTCGGTTATATGGTGGGCACAGGCTATCTGCCGCTGAACCGCCACCCGGGGATGATCTTCTATGTACAGTCACCGACCGCCGGGCCACTGCAATTACTGGAAGCCATAGATGAGTTTATCGCCGACTTTAACTACGCCGTGATGCAGATAACCAATGAGCAGTGGGAAAGCACCAAGCAGGGACTGATCAACCAAGTCATGGAACATGACGCCAACCTCAAGACCCGCGGCCAACGTTATTGGGTCAGCATAGGCAATAAGGATTATCACTTTAATCAGCGTGAGCTGGTGGTAGCAGAAATCAAGCGCCAAACCCGGGCCGGCCTGATCAAGTTTATGATGGATAAAATGCGCACCAAACACAGCGATCGTCTGGTGCTGTTCAGCACAGGAGAACAACACAGACATCTGGAACGTCTGCAAGCCGGTTCCTTGATCACAGATTTACGCGCCTTCAAGCAACAGGCTGAGCAGTTTAACCTTTAATCCCTGGACTGCCCTTGCTCAAACGAGGAATTTTTCTCCATTCCAATTGGTATCGAAGATTGTTCCAAGACAAAGGGCTGCAACAGTTATAATCAAAAGGTATTATATTCAATAACAGCACAGCATGCTTTTAAGTGGATAGCACAGCTCGATTTATCACCACATATCTGGGGCAGAAATGAGATAAACGTATGTGATAGAAAGGTTTAATTTTGACAATCAAGCTACTTTCTGAAAGAGTTATCATTCAACGGTACTGGCATCACTCATTATAAAATTTACTAAATTTATGCCTAAATCACTGCACGGTCTCACACTCTCCTTTTCGCTGGTGCTTGCTGTTTTATTCACTTTGGTATCATCACTTCCTGCCTCAGCCATCCCAATCCAACTGAAAGCCGATGTTTACAGCGTCCCCGAAGGGTTATCACAAAGCACTGTTACATCAATTGCTGAAGATCCGGATGGCTACATCTGGGTTGGTACAGTAAATGGGTTAAACAGGTTTGATGGAAGGTCCTTCAAACAGTTTTTTTCCAACGATGGTTCTGGATTGAAAAGCTCATTCATCCGCTCTTTAATCTATTCAAGAAAGTACCAAGCACTCATTGTTGGAACAGATTCTGGGCTATCAAAATACGATCCGGAAACGGAAAGATTTATTGATGTGAACTTTTCAGAACCTGTACTAAGCATAGATGAAAGTGATGACAAACTCTTTATCACAACCCCAAAAAATACCTATATTTTCAATGAAATAGAAAAAAGCCCTATCCACAAGAGCTCAACATCTGTAAAAAATATTAAATCCGGTATCTTAATAAAAAATAGTGAATATATTCTCACTTACTCGGGTGAGTTATTACATAACAATAAAACTATCAGCCTAAACATTGAAAACATTGAGAAAATTTCTGATTCCCTGTATGCAGCAAAAAAAGATGAAGTCATTGAGTTTATTGATGGGAATAGAGTAAATTCCATTTCTGGTACATACGACTCTTTAGGTGGTGACAGTGAGCACCTTTACTATACCTATGGCAACAGTATTTTTAAGCTGAACAAAGATAATTCAAGCTCTTATATCGGAAGAGTATCATCAAAAAAGTACTCGCTTAAAAGTCCATATATAAAAAAAGTTAAAAATGGAATCTTACTTTCAAATATAAATGAAGGGTTCGTTTATTTGAAGAGTAGTAAAAATCTGTTAAAAAAGCTTGACATAACCAACAAACCGACTTGGTCATTAAGCCTAGACAGTAGCGATCATGTCGTTATTGCAGATCAAAGTGATAAAATACGAATATTAAACAGTGACCTTGTTAAAGGTGAAAGTTTTGATAGTAAATTTACTGGTCCAAAGTCAGTACTGAGTGACAATAATAGATTCTTGATTGGAAATAGTGACGGGTTATTCCAACTGTCTAAAGATACTATGTCTATTAGAAAGATTATGGCTACTCCTGTATCCGTTGTGAAAAGAATAAAAGATCAGTTTTTAATTGGCACTGTTGATGGTCAAATAATATCTTTAGATACAGAAAATCTAACCAAGATAGAAAGTTTTACTGTAGATACTCAATTCCCAGTTTTTGATATGATTAGCTATAACAATGAGTTATACATTGCAACACAAGGTGGCTTGTATAAAAAAGATAGTAGTGGTATCAATAACATTTATTCTCATGATATGGTTTTCTGCTTGTCAGCAAATAAGAATAGCGTTTATTTTGGCACGCCTAAAAACATACTTAGATATGATGGGAAAAACACTTCATTATTTTATTCTAACAATAAATCCATTTTCTCAATTGTCGCAACAGATGAATTAATTGCCGCATCATCAATAAAAGAAGTTGTAGTGTTTAAAGACAGCCAAGAGTTTGTAATAAATTCGAGTTATGGCGCTCAGTTGGAATACAACTCTCAAAGTGGCGTTATAATTAACAACAAATTACTATTCGGGGGTAACTCAGGCATAAGTATACTAGATATAAGCGAGCTATCTGAGTATATAAACTCTCAAGAAAGAATCATTCCAACCATTGACTCCCTACTCATATTCAACATAGAGGAGAGTGTTGGTGACGGTGTACTGGATAAGTCTATTCAACATACAGAAAAAGTCGTATTAAAGCATTCAGACTACCCTTTTACTCTAAAATTCAGTGCGCCTAGCAGCGATATAGATAATATCGAATTCATGTATAGCATGGAGGGACTTTCTGATGACTGGATTTCATCGAAAGGAACGAACTCAGCAACCTACACCAACTTATCTCCTGGTACCTATAACTTTCATGTTTATGCGATTAATCCTTTGACTCAGCAACAAGGCATCACCAGAACACTGCAAATTGAAATAACCCCTCCTTGGTGGCTTTCCACGCTTGCCAAAACTCTCTATGTATTGGCGATACTGCTGATACTGACGGCTATCACCAAAGCCGTGCTGCGCAAGAGAGAGATCCAGCGTCAAATAGCCTTGAGTGAGGAGCGTCTAAAGCTCTCCCTCTGGGGTAGCGGTGATGAGATGTGGGACTGGGATATAGAAACGGGGCAGATATACCGCTCCAATATCTGGGGCTCTCTCGAATTTCCCCGCGACGGCCAGCGCTCCGGCCACCATGGTGAAGAGAGCAATATTCACCCTCAAGATAGAGAGCGGGTAAGAGAAGCACTCAATAAACATTTTTACGGTGAAACAGATCATTTCGAAGCAACCTACAGAGTCAAAAGCAAGAGTGGTGAATGGCTGTGGATCCTCGACAGGGCCAAAATTGTTGAGCGGGATGAGCATGACAATGCCCTTCGTATGACGGGAACCATCAAAAACATCAACAGTTTCAAGACAGCAGAAGAGCAGCTGCGCCTGTTCGAGCGGGCGATAGAGAATATCTCGGAAGGCATGTTTATTCTGGATGCCGATTTCCATTATGTTGAGGTTAACGAAGCCTGCTGTGAACTAACCCAACACAGCCGAAACCAGTTGCTGGGCACAACGCTGCAGTTCAGCCGTTATCCTGACAATTACAATCAACAGATAAAACAGTTATTGCAGCAGTACGGTCGCTGGAGCAACGATATAGAAGCCATTAAGGGCGACGGTTCAGAGTTCTTGATGGAGCTCACCATAGATGCGATTTACGATGAGCAAGGGATCCTGACCCATTATGTTGGGGTGTTTTCCGATATCTCCCGTCGTAAACAGCAGGAAGAAGAGCTGCGCAAGCTCACCAATAATGATCTCCTGACCGGTCTTCCCAACCGCTCCAACCTGCAAGTCACCCTAGGCAACCTGGTGAAAAAAGATCATCACCACACTCTGATGGTCCTTGATCTGGATAATTTCAAAAAGATCAATGACTCCCTCGGTCACCAAATAGGTGACGAGCTTTTGATCCTGGTCGCAGAAAGGCTGCAGCAATCTATACCCGGACACACCAACCTTTATCGCCTCGGTGGTGATGAGTTTGCCATTTTGGTGGACAAGAATCCCGATATAGGTTCCAGTGCTGTGATAGCCAGCCGCGTCATAGACGCATTCGGTCAAGCCTTTGAACTGGTAGGTGAACAGCTGGTTGTCGGCGTCAGCATAGGCATAGTGCTTTATCCCGAAGACGAGCAAAATGAGCAAGCGCTGCTGAGAAAGGCCGATATCGCCATGTACCATGCCAAGTCTGCCGGTGGTAACCGTTATCAGTTCTACTCAGAATCCTTGAACCGCAATGCAATCCGGCAGTTGGAGGTAGAAAATCTCATCCGAGAAGGCCTAAAAGACGATCTGTTTGAAGTCTATTACCAGCCAAAAATCAACCTGCGCAGCGGTTTGGTGTCGGGTATGGAAGCCTTGGTTCGCTTGAATCATCCTCAACACGGATTGATCCCACCCAATGACTTTATTCCGCTGGCAGAGGAAAATGGCCTGATTGTTGAAATAGGTGACCTTGTTATGCGAAAAGCCTGCTTTGCTGCCCAACAGTGGCGTGAGCAGGGATTGTTTGATGGCCGTGTGGCTGTCAATTTGTCGTCGCGACAATTCGCGCTTCCCGATCTGCAGCAAAGAATCGCGTCAATTTTACGTCTGACCCGCCTGCCACCGGCTAATCTGGAACTGGAAATCACCGAAGGGACTGTTATCAAGCATCCGGAAAAAGCCATTAAAGTCATGCAACAACTGGCTAAAATGGGAGTCTGTCTGGCACTCGATGACTTTGGTACCGGCTATTCATCTCTGTCCTATCTGAAACGATTCCCCATTCACAGCTTGAAAATAGATAAAGCCTTTGTCGACGATATCGATAAGTCTGACAGAGACCTAAAGATGGTCGATTCCATCATCACCATAGCCCACAATATGGGGCTTTCCGTTGTGGGAGAAGGCGTGGAAGACTCATCACAACTCAGTATTTTAAAAGCGTTAAACTGTGAAGAAATACAAGGGTTTATTTACAGCAAAGCCGTACCGGAAGCTGAGTTTTCCGAGTATCTGAAACAAAATCTGCCCGCATTTACAGGAAAGAAAAATACAATTTAAAAACCAAATTTAAACCGCATATGAACCGATAAAAAGCCAAAATAAAACCAATTTAAAACTGAAATAACACTTTGGCATAACTCCTGCTTTATCTCTCTCAGCGTCAAGAAGTTAACCGCTGACTGTTACCACTACCCTGAGAGAGAGATAAAATAATGATTAAATCAATACTTGCTACCGCCGCCGTTGTTACCAGTTCACTGGCTTTTGCCGCCGTCCCTCACATTAAAGTACTGGACACCCAAGTCGCTGCTGTGCCACATATCAAGGTGCTAGATACTCAGGTCGCCGCAGTACCGCACATCAAGGTGCTGGATACTCAGATTGCTGCTGTGCCACACATCAAAGTGTTGGAGACTCAAATTGCTGCTGTACCACATATCAAGGTGCTGGATTCTCAAATTGCCGCAGTACCACACATCAAGGTGCTGAATACTCAAATTGCCGCTGTACCACATATCAAGGTGCTGAATACTCAAGTTGCCGCAGTACCGCACATCAAGGTGCTGAATACTCAAGTTGCCGCAGTACCGCACATCAAGGTGCTGGATACTCAGACTGCTGCTGTGCCACACATCAAGGTGCTGGAGACTCAAATTGCTGCTGTGCCACACATCAAGGTGCTGGAGACTCAAGTCGCAGCAGTGCCACATATTAAAGTCGTTAACTCTGTTGAGAGCATTGCGTAAGGGGTTCCAATATGATCATATCAATCAAGAAGTTATTGGGTCTGACCAAACCAGAGCGTAAACGGGTGAAACTGCCGGAGGGTCTGTGCCACCTGGAAGTGGTTCCTGCCAGAGGTTGGTGGAACTGATGAAACAGCGAAAAAACAAGGGAGCATTTATGCTCCCTTTTGCTGTGATTTGGAATCAATAGACGATTCTAGAAGGAATGCTTGCTATCGCCGGGCCGAGTGGTTTTGCGGTACGCTAATTGCCTATGTGCATTAAATAACAACATGGCAGCGGGTCCCAGCAACAACCCGGCAGCCACCCAACGTTTAACCCCCATCCCCGCCTTGAAGGCTGAATGTCCCAGAGTGTAAGCGGAGACGCCCAGAGTCCCCACCAAAGCCAAAGCGCCTGCCAGTATCAGTGTCAACTTGCCTCACCTCACTTGTTGCAGCGCATCCCTTCACTGTCCAAAAGAAAGCCGGAATACTACCCCAGCAGCGCTCAAAATAACAGCAAAAGGTCAGTAATTCGCCACCCGAGCCTGGCAAAAAATGGTTCGACAAAAATAGCCTGACAACCAATCCCCTGGCATTACTCAAGCCTTAACAGCTCACCACAGGACTTTTGCAGCAGACTGCGACAACGCCACAGGCCAAGTAGTGCCACCAACAAGGCGCCACTGAGGGGAGCCAACAGCCACCATTGCCAGTGAGGGCTGACTCTGAGTTCAAACACCTGAGTTTTCAAAAGCCAGAGCGCAAACTCCGCCACTGTGACCGCCAGAATGCCCGCCACGGCACCTAGCAGTGCAAACTCCAACGCCGTGGCAAGCTTAAGCAAGCTTCCCGGCGCACCAAAGGTGCGTAGAACCGCCAGCTCTCGTTGGCGACTGGCCATGCCGGCTTCGGTCTGCGCTATCATCACCAGGGCACTGGCCAATACCACCAGCACCAACACCAGCGTCAGCGCCAAAGATACCTGGGCTACTATCTCTTTGAGCTGAGCCACCATGGCCCCCACATCTATGATGGAAACAGTGGGGAAATTACGGATAAGCTCAAGCACAACGGCCTTTTGACCATCATCCAGATGAAAACTGGCCATGGAGGTATAAGCAAAGGGGGCCAAGGCTTCCTGACTGAAAATCATAAAGAAGTTGGGTTGCAGAGTTTCCCACTGCACAGAACGAATACTGGCCACCTTGACAGTCAGCGTTTGGTTATCGATAACAAAACTCAGGCTGTCTCCGACAGTAATTCCCAAGCGCTCGGCCACCCCGGACTCCACCGACACGTCATCGGTTTGCCGATTAAAATGGCCCTCAAGGATCTCATTGTTGGGCGGCAAGGTATTTCGCCAGGTGAGATTCAGTTCCCTTGAAATCCCAAGACGCCCTCTCTGCCCCTGTTCCTGCTCTTCGGCAGTGATCACCTCCTCACCATTGATAGCGCTGAGCCGACCACGGATGACAGGATAGATATCTGTGGCAGCAATCTGGCGCTGAGCCATAAAGTCCGCCAGCGGCTCTACTTCGTCCGGGGCTATGTTAACCAGGAAATAGTTCGGCGCATCCTCAGGCAACTGCTTCTGCCATTCGCTGAGCAAGTCCTGACGCAACGCCATTATGGTCAGCAATAACACCAAGGCGCTGGAAAAGCCCACCAGTTGTACAGCGTTTTGTCTGGCACGGCGCCGAAGGCCCGCCAGTGCCAGCGACAAGGGGTTGGTCGTGCGCATGCCAACACTCTGCCCCAGGCGGATTAACAAAAACCCCATCAGGCTGAGCAGCACCCCAAGCAACACCACGCTGGCCACCACGGTCAGGGTCAAAGGCAAAGAGCGCGAGTAGAGCCAGCCGAGTAATCCCATGGCCGCCAAACTCAGCAGCAGATGCAACCACATGCCCAGACGTATTCCTTCTAGCTGGCGTTGCAACACCCTGAGCGGCGGAATAGCCAGCAGCCGCATCAGCGGATAGGCACTGAACATAAAGGCGCTGATAAACCCTGTAGCCAACCCCAAGAGAAGCGGTCTGAGCATAGGCGGTGAATAGGCGGCAATTTCCGCTGGCAAGGCTCGGCTGATGAGATAATCCAGCACCAGGCCACCGAAGATCCCCAAGATCACTCCAAGAAAGGTCACCAGCAGCAGGTGCAGACCGAACAATAAACGGATTTGTCTTGCACTGGCGCCAAAGGTTTTCAGCATGGCAACCACATCATAGTGACGCTGGCAATAACGCTGGGCGGCAATGCCGATGGCGGCGCAGGCAAGGGCTATCCCCAGCAAGCTTGCCAGCAGCAAGAATCGCTCCGCCCGCTGCACCGCCCCGGCAATCGGCGAATCGCCGGATTGTACATCAACCCAACGTTGGCTGCTGGTCAGCAGTGGCTTGGCGTATTCTTCAAAACGGCTCAGCGCCTGGCTGTCCCCGACAAACTGATAAAGATATGTCACCCGGCTGCCGGGTTGAATGACCCCGGTTGCCGCCACATCATCAAGGCGCATCAACACCAAGGGGGAAGAAGCAAATGGATTGAAACCGGCATCGGGCAGCCTGTCTATCTCCTTGGCCAGCGCCATCTGGGCGTTACCCAGCTCAACACTCTTGGGATACCCCAGCAGGCCCCCAAGACGCATTTCAAACCACAGTTCACCTGGCTGCGGCAAGGTACTGGTTTCTCCTTGACGCAAGACAATTTTGCCCTTGAGCGGATAGGCATTATCAACGGCCCTGACAGTGACCAACTGAAAGGCATCACCGCTGTAAACCATAGAGTTAAACTGCAAACTCTGTGATTGCTTCAGCCCTAACGCGTTGGCCTGCTGCAGTATGCCTGCATCTATGGGGACGGGTGAATTAATGATTCGGTCGGCGGCAATAAACTTGGCCGCCTGGCCATTGATGGCGAGCTGCAATCTGTCACTGACCCGGGCCAGACCGGTGACAGACAACACCGCCAGGGTCAAGGCCAGCACAATCAATACCAACTGCCCTTGCTTGAGTTCGCGGCGAAACAGGCGCCATGCCAGCGTCCATTCCATCAGCGCCCCTCCTCTGCCGTTACCGATGCCGCCGGCACCTGGCTCTCTGTCTTGGCCTCATGCAAACCGACCTCTTCCGGCGGGGTTTGCTGCCCCTGTTCATACAATCGCCCTTCGTGCATCTCCAACTGGCGCTCACAGCGACTGGCCAATTGCATATCGTGGGTCACCAAAATCAAGGTGGTCGAACTCTCGCGATTGAGCTCAAACAGCATGTCGGCAACCCTGTCGGCGTTGTGTTTATCCAGGTTGCCCGTGGGTTCATCGGCAAACAACACCTTGGGTTCGCTGATAAAGGCTCTGGCGATAGCCACCCGCTGCTGCTCACCGCCGGAAAGCTGTTTCGGGTAATGATTGAGCCTGTGCCCGAGGCCAACTCGCTCCAGCATGGCTTTGGCTCGCTCTCTGGCATCCTTGATACCCGCAAGTTCAGCCGGCAGCATGACATTTTCCAGGGCGTTGAGGGTATCAACCAACATAAAAGACTGAAAAATGAAGCTGACCTTCTGCTTACGCAGCGCAGCCTTCTGCTCTTCATTAAGCCCGGCCAGGGCACTGCCATCGAGCCAAATCTCACCGGACGAGGGGATATCCAATGCCGCCAGCAGGCCCAGCAGAGTTGATTTACCTGAGCCTGATGGCCCAAGAATGGCCACACTCTGGCCCGGCTTGACATCCAAATTGATGCCACTCAGGATAGTCAGGTCACCTTCCTGGGTAGTGACAGTTTTTACGAGATGGGAAACCTTAATGGCACTGTTCTTCAAAATTGCTTCCTTATGCTTGCGTCCGCTGGCATTGATACCAGTCATATTCTTGTTCTCTGCGCTGCCCGTCAAGGCCGCTGATGTACTGATCCTGGGGGACAGCCTGGGAGCCAGTTACGGCATGGCCGAGAAACAGGGTTGGGTCGAAGGGCTGAGACAAGCCTTACCCGAGCATAACATTGTTAATGCCTCTGTCAGCGGCGAAACCACGGCCGGTGGCCTCAGAAGATTGCCTCAGTTGCTGAAGTCGGTAAAACCCTCGCTGCTGTTGGTGGAGCTTGGCGGCAATGATGGTCTGAGAGGCTTTCCGCCAACGGAGCTGAAAAACAATCTTACAAAAATCATTGCGCTGGCTCATCAATCCGGCGCCAAGGTGCTGCTTTCCGAAGTCATGGTACCGCCAAACTACGGCCCCAGATATGCCAACGCCTTCAGCGCCGTTTACAGTGACCTGGCCAAACAGCCCAACGTCACCCTGATGCCCTTCTTTATGACAGAGATAGCGCCTTTCCCCGAGTTGATGCAGGCCGATGGGCTGCACCCGAACGAAAAGGCCCAGCCCAAGATCACCGCCTTTGTGCTGCCCTGGGTTGAATCGGCAATCGAAGCCATCAAAGCCCCTGCCACAGACGCATCTGCGCCGGCAACGGGCGGATAAGACTATCGCCGGACATAATAGCAGCCGGACATAATAGCCGCAGGACGACATAGCTAAAAACGACTAAAGGCTGCGGCTGAATACCCTCACCTTGTGCCCCATCAGTTCACTTTCTTCCTGCGGCAGCATTCCCAACTTGAGGGCTATCGCTTCCGAGCCCAGGTTGCCATCCATGATCAGGGCTATCAACTCATTCACGGCGCAAATCGCTTTTATTTCTGGCAATGCATGGCTGGCGGCTTCATAACCCAGTCCCTGGCCCCAGTATTCAGGCAGATATCGGTATCCCAACTCAACCTTGCCGAACTCCGGCAGGAACTTGGGGCCGCAAAAACCTATCACCTTGCCATCGGCCTTATGCTCAACTGCCCAGCGACCATAGCCATACTTGCGGTAGTCGGCCAAAATGACCTTTTCAAGCACCTGAGCGGCCTCTTCAATATCCTTCAATGGCTCGCCGGGAATATACCTCAGCACTTCGGGAGTACTGTTCATGGCAAATAAAGCCTGCTGATCACCATCACGGAACTGTCTCAAAATTAATCTGGGGCTTTCGGTAATCAAGATTAACGACTCCTTGTTATTCAGTTTGTTGCCTTAAGGTTGGCTAAAGTTTATTAATGTTTAATAAATCATAACCATAGATTACACTAGGGCGGGCGCGATAAGTCCATACCCGATCGGATTGAAAGTTGTTTTGTCGCAATAAGATTGCAGTGCAACCCGGCTAGTATGCCCATACCGGCCTGATAACATAAAACAAGGAAAGCGTATGTCCCAGCAAAAAGTCTATATTCCCCTGGCCACCCGTACCAGCCAGTACATCATGGCTGAAATACTGATGACAGATGCGCTGCTCAGCCACTATGCCAGTTACGAAAACTGCTACCGCGAGATCAGCAAGTTGGTATTCCAGTTGGCAGAAAAGGAAGATCTGCACAACATTCATGTGATCGCCAATGACAAACTGCCTGTGGTGCGTTTTCACACCGAGGCCTACTGCTTCCAAACCGCCGAACAGATCCTGTTCTTTTACAACCCGACCTACCATGAAGCCCAGAACCTTTTCTTCCAGCCGGACTACAAGGCCCGCAAGTTAAGACTGCTGTTTTTGGCCACAGGTAAGGAAATTCGCGCCAACGCCGCCAATTTCCACAGCCGGGTCAATGCCGTATTGAATGGGGTGTTGGACAACCTGCCGGAGCAGGAATTAAGGGTCAAAGTCCGTGATCACCAGCACATGGCCTACGATCTCTTCGCCCGCGCCAAGGGGGAGAAAAAGACCTATGGCTACAAGCTCAGGGATATTTATCAGCGCTACAAGTCGCGCAAGTGCAAACTGCCGGAAGATCACAGCTCATTGGCCTATGTCACCGTCAGCCTGCCGCTGAGCCGCCGCCTGAAGCAGAGCGTGCTGGAAGAAGAGCATACCGAAGACTTCAGCCCGCTGTACCAGTTCCTTGAGGACAAGTTCCGCAGCGCGGCGGCCGGCAAGCAATTGCACCGCATCGCCATGGTGGCCAACGGCCTGATGCCTTTGGTTCGCAACAGTAAGTTCGAGAAGGTGGAAAGTACTGCCGAAGCCCAGATGATAGGCTTTGATCCTGCGGCAACCGACACTCAGTTTGTCAGCCATTGGGATGGGCGCAACCTGGTAGAATCGGTGCACTTTTTGCTGGTTGCCGGTAAAGAGGACTACACAGAGCCAGGTTATGGCCGCTATATGAACCAGGTGGAAGCGGCTTTGAAAGACTTTGCCGAAGCCATAGGCTTGGATCCGGAGCGCCGTGAACTGGTGTTGAGATTCCATCAGCACATCAGTTACAAGCGTTAAGACTCAAAAAAGTCGGGCTAGCCTGCACAATGCAGCTCAGCCCGACTTTTTACCTTGTAATTATGAGTGTGCTATGAGTGAGTCCCCGGGGCTCGGTTATTTCCGCCCTGTGACCACATTGATTCTGGCAACATCCACCAGATCGCTCACCTGATATTTGTCGAACAGATCCAACAAGGCATCGCTGCCCTGCTCCAGTTTCAACATCATCTCTTCTTCATAAAGCGGCACCAGGCTATAAAAATTGATGCACTTGTCCTGGTCAATCTCCAGGGTGTGGAAACCCTCATCAACCAGCAGTGACGGCAGAACTATCATGCCGTTTTGACGGGTATTTTCGGCAAAGGCTTCGGCAGGATCACCATTGGGTATTGTGTGTCCCCAGCCCAGCCAGCTGTCGTATTTATGCGGAAAGCGCGCCAAAAACTTAAGCTGCCTTACAGGCCAGTACCACTGTTCATCGCTGAAGGCTTCCTGACTTATCTGCCAATGCGCCGGCAAGGTGATCATCAGCTCCATAAACCTGGGGATATCCGCCTCTTCGGGGGTACTCATAGGCAAGTCACTCATGCCGGAAGTCACCAGAGTATGGAAAGGTCGCTCGTCTGTCGGTGCCACATAATGCACATCAATATGCACAGTATCCGAGATAACTTCATGAAAGACCCAGGTGACTTCACCAATATGGCGCTCAATATGTTCGCTTATCTGGACGATACACTCTTCACCCATAGGCGACTGCCATTCCTTTTCACCATCCGTGTATCTGAAAATGGGATCACCGGAAAGACTGTATTCTTGTTCATCCTTACTCATGCCAACTCCTTTTGATTCTGACGCATGAGGTTTTATCACTGCCGGCGAACTAAATCCAGAATAAATGATGAAAAACAAACTGTTGTTAAAATAGTGTTTACATATGGCGATAACATCTCAATCTGTTATTTGCCGCTACTTGCATTATTTGGCGCTAATTTGGCCGGATTTCACATTGTCAGTCGGGAAATGAATCGGGATCTTGTTAACGGAATAATAACAATAATCAGGAGAGATTATGTTCAACAAGAAAAACCCCCTGACTTTGGCGTTGCTGGCAGCCGGGTTAACCGTGGGACTCATTGCCTGCTCGGATGACGACAATACGTCTCAAACCACTGAACCGCCGGTCGTGACGCCACCGCCGGTAACCAGCCCCTTCCCCGAAGGCGCCATCATGGTTGAAGCCGGAGACAATTTGACAACCCGAATTCAGGAAGCTCTGATCAACGCCCAGAGTGGCGCTGTAATCGTGTTGCCAAAGGGCCGATTTGAGATAGATGCCACCTTGTTGTTTGACGGCGATGTCGACGGTGACGGCAGCTATGCCAGCAATGTCACTGTCATGGGCCATGGCCGCGATGAAACCATTCTCGACTTTGCCAATGCCAACGCCGGTGACGGTATCTTTGTGCAAAACGCCCTCAATATCACCATCAAGGATCTTTCGGTCTATGAAGCCAAAAACAACGGCATCAAGCTGAAAAATACCAATGGCATCATACTGCGCAATGTCTCCGCAGTGTGGGAAGGTGAGCTGGATCAAGGCAATGGCGCCTACGGCCTTTACCCGGTGGAATGCGAGAATATTTTGATTGAAGACAGTTATGTCCGCGGCAGCGCCGATGCCGGTATCTATGTGGGCCAGTCTGAGTACATAGTCGTCAGGCGCAATATCGCCAAGGAAAACGTCGCCGGTATCGAAGTGGAAAACTCGCGCTTTGCCGATGTCTATGACAATGAGGCCATGGGCAATACCGGTGGTATTCTGGTGTTCGACCTTCCCATTGGCAACCACAAGTACGGCTCCAGCGTACGGGTATTCAACAACAAGGTTTATGACAACAATACCCACAACTTCGCCAACGCCTCTGCCAACCCGGCCGGAGTGCATATTGTTCCTCCCGGCACCGGGGTGATCATACTCTCCACCAACGATGTGGAAGTGTTCAACAACCAGATCAGCAACCACGATACCCTGGCGGTCACAGTCTCCAGCTTCTTTATCGCCGAGCCGGATGTCTCCGCCTTTGCCGCCAGCTATGCCCAGCCGGGTCAGGCCATTGAAGATGGCTGGCGCGCCACACCACGCAACATCTATATCCATGACAACCAGATAAGCGGTTTTGCCACCAAGCCCAACGGTTATCTTATCGAGGATATCATCAAGGCCTACATCTACAGCCATGGCCGCTTCCCGGGGATCCTCTACGATGGCCTGGGTGAACTGCTCGCCAACAATGGTACCGGCGCCTATCTCGGCTTTGGTGAACTCCCCTTCAACCCTGACGGCAGTGAAAATGTCTGTGCCAGCAACAATGGAGATGTCAGTATTGGCCAGCTCTACGGCAACAGCAATACCGATGTCAGCATTCCCGATGTCATGTATGAAGCCAAGCAGCAGCAACTGTTGCAATGCTCTTTGGTCAGCCTACCTGTGCATACCGTCACTTTCGGCGAACAGATCTTCGGCTGCGGCGTGGATGATGATACCGAAGGTTGTGACGGTGGCGTGCTGGTCGGCGGTGGCGGTACTATAGGAGAAGGTGAAGGCGGCCTTGAAGGCGATGGCGACCTGTCGCTGTGCAGCGCTCAAGGCTCTGGTGTGAACTGGGATGCTCTGACGGGTGCCAATTGCAGCAGCCTGGCACAATACCGCCTGTTTGCCGACGCCTCTATGCCGGCGGCCATGCCAAACAGTGGCGGGATCCCTTACGATCTCAACACGCCGCTGTTTACCGACTATGCCAGTAAGTATCGCTATGTGTTTGTGCCGGAAGGGAAACAAGCCAACTACAGCAGCAATGAGGCCTTTGACTTCCCGGTAGGCACAGTACTGGTGAAAACATTTGCACTGCCTGCCGATACCGCAACCAGAGGCGTGGACAATGAAACTCTGATTGAAACCCGGTTGTTGATCCACAGAGAGTCGGGTTGGACCGCCCTGCCCTATGTCTGGAATGCCGAGCAAACAGATGCCACTTTGGCCAAGGCCGGTGCCATTCAAGGCAAGAGCGTGGTGCACAAGGGGCAAACCCTGAACTTTGACTACGTTGTCCCGTCAATGAATCAGTGCAAGCAGTGTCATCAGTTCAAGGCCGACAGCGCCAGTCAGGCGGTGTTTATGCCGATTGGTCCCAAGGCCCGCCATCTGAACCGGGACTACCCCTACCAGGATGGCAGCGCCAACCAACTGCTTCATTGGCAAAGCGCAGGTATTCTCAGCGGCCTGCCAACCCTTACCAGCGTCGACAAGGTACCAGCCTACGTGGATGGTGATGAAGCCACTTTGACTCAGCTCAGTGACAGCGAGCTGATGCAAACTGCCAAGGGTTACCTGGATATCAACTGCGCCCACTGCCACAGACCCGAAGGCAATGCCTCCAATACCGGGCTGAAACTGGAATACCAGCGCAGCTATGATGAAGACAACGGCTTCAGCCACGGCACCTGTAAATCGCCTGTCGCCTATGGCGGCGGCACCCTGGGCTACGATGTGGTACCAGGTAATCCGGCCGAGTCCATCATGCATTTCCGGATGCAGAGCAATGAGCCGGGCGACAGAATGCCCGAAATTGGCCGTAGCCTCAGCCACGATGAAGGAGTCGCGCTGATAAGCGAATGGATTAAACGTTTACCGGCAGCCAGCTGCTCCAACTGAAGCTGGAGCCAAGCAGACTGAAAAACGCTTACCGCAATAAGCAAAAGGCCCGGGTTTGAAGACCCGGGCCTTTTTAGTCTTCCTGCCCCAAGCGGCTGAAATAGCCTGGTGGATAACCGAGCCAATGCTTGAAGCTCTGGCGAAAATGACAACTGTCGCTGTATCCCAAACGCTCGGCAATCTCACTCACCGATAGCCGGCCCTCAAGGATCCAGCTCACCGCTCTTTGACACCTTTGCTGATCCACCAGGCGTTGATAGCTGCTGCCGAGGGCCGCCAGCTTGCGCCTCAGGCTGCGACTGCTCATGTGTAACCTGAGTGCCATGGTTTCCAATGGCGGCACAGCGGGAAAGTCGCCATCCAGCTCGGCAATAATCTTTTCAATCAGCGAACTCTGCTGCTGACAGTTTTGGCTGTGATCGGAAAAATGACTCAGATCCACAGCCAGCGCCAGGTAGGATTTATCGAGGCGCCATTCATTGAAGTCACTCTGAAACTCCAGCTGTTTGGTCAGTTTTGCCAATCCCTCAGACGGCATCAAGGTGCCGGTAACACAGATACAGTTAAAGCTGACCTCTTGACCGGTTAACTCCCGCGCCAAACTCAGCAGCGCACCTATGCTGTGAAGAAATTCGCCGCGATAGATTAACGACTCGGCCCGGCCGGTATTGAGCCAGCGCAGGCGGATTTCCCGCTCATCTTCCAGCAGCAACAGATCGGCAAAACTGCCCACCCACTTGGGATGGTTGAGCACAAAATCCAAGCATTCACCGAGATCCCGGCAATCCCCAAGCAAAGGCAACAGAAAGCCCAAGTCGGTTACCTGGGTATTGAGACCAGCCAGCAGGCTGATATCCTCACGTCGACTACGCTGCATGAGAAACGCTATGGTGGCGCTGAGCTGCCAGACCCGCACCAATTGGCACTCCTTGAGTTCATTGATACCCGTGCCTATGTGCCGGCATATCTCTTCGGCAGCCTCGGCTCCCAATTGTGACTGAATAAAACGAATAAGGTTGGCCAGTTCAAAAGCCGGGTACGCCTGATCCCCAACCATCATGTTGGCTCGGTATTTGATCTGCATAGTTATTGTTATCTTTTTGTTAATTCCCCAAGGCTGTTTTAACGTATCCAGCCAGAGAATTAAAGGCGTACTGCATAAAAAGGCCTAAATGCCTCTGTTTATGAATTTTAAAAGCATTAATGTCGGTGTTTTATGCAAAACAACGTCAATTAGCCGCTCGAATTTGTCTGCGCTTGCGGTCGTTTTCTCAAACTCATCCGGAGACAGAAGCAGCCAAGGTCTTAAGCACATTAGGAATGCGTTCGGCCGAGGTAATCCTGTGGCTGAATGGTTTTGGTAGCGACTTGAGTGACGATAACGCCGGCACGGCTTTGCCGGAAGAAATAGTGGCATAAAAAGCCCCGGCGTGCCGGGGTTAGATTAGCGAATGGATTAAACAGCAGGAGTTACATTGGCCGATTCTTCTCGGCCAACTTGTTGTAGCAGGCGTTGAGCATCAAAGAAGCGCTGTGGGCCAACTTGTCGGCCAGTTTCTTGCGCAGCTGATATTTTACCTTGATCACAGTGCGATCCGCGGCCAACTTCAGCAAGAGATCATCACTGGTGCCGACTTCATCTATGAGCCCCAGCTCTATGGCCTGCTGACCATACCAATGTTCACCGGTTGCCACCTTGTCCAGCTCAAGTTGCGGCCGATAACGCCCGACAAAGTCTTTGAACAGCTGATGGGTTTCTTCCAGTTCCTGTTGGAACTTGGCTCTACCCTCATCTGTGTTCTCACCGAACAGCGTCAGGGTGCGCTTGAAATCACCGGCGGTATGCTGCTCATAGTCAATGTCATGCTTCTTCAGCAGCTTGTTAAAGTTCGGCAATTGGGCAACAACACCTATGGAGCCTATGATAGCAAACGGCGCGGCAATAATGCGGTCGGCAACACAGGCCATCATATAACCGCCACTGGCAGCCACCTTATCGACACAGATGGTCAGCGGTAGCCCGGCATTGCGGATCCTGTCCAGTTGGCTGGCCGCCAGGCCATAACCATGAACCATGCCGCCACCACTCTCAACGCTGGCGACTACCTCATCACCTTCCTCGGCAATTGCCAGAATGGCGCTGATCTCTTCCCGCAGTGACGCCACTTCGGCCGCTTCTATGCCACCTTTGAACTCGACGACATACACCTTGGGATCTTTGGCTTCCCCGGCATCAAGCGCCTTGTCGTGGGCCTTTTGCTCGGCCTTGAGCTGTTTCTCATAGGCCTTGAACGCCTTTTTGCCCAAAAGCTCTGCCTTGAGGTGATGCTTGAGCGATTTAAGCTCATCGCTGAGATGCGTCAGTTTCAGCTCGCCCCTGTCACTCTTTTGTTTTACCGCCGATGCCACCACAATTACCACTATGGCACCCACTGCCACCACCAAAGTGATCGCCTTGGCCAGAAATAATCCGTACTCGTATAAAAATTCCACTACAGGGTTCCTTTCACCGCGAGAAAGCACACAAAATCGCGCTATTCTAGCAGCCCTTGCATAGATAAAAAAACCCGGCATTTCGCCGGGTTTGTTACAAAAAACATATGAGTAACCGCTTAGCCACCGCAGCTTTGCAGAACGGACGAGTCGGTCACCAAAATGCTGGCACCATCTTTACCGGCAGAAGAGGCAAAAATAGACACCTGAGACTGCATTTCTGCTGTCGCCTGAGCCGCCATGCCATCGGTCACGCCCGGTACTTCGGATGGGTCGATGAGTGAGCTGTGATGCCCCTTGGCAAAGCGCACAGCGCCGCCACCGGCACTGGTCTGATCGACGCAGTTAAGCCCCAGAGTCGCAATCAAAGGCTCAGTGCCGGACAGCGGGAAGCCCGCGACAGTACCAGGCAGAACCTGATCGCCCTTGTTACCAGCGCCATCACCGACGATTTCCACCAGATGCACCGGCAAACCCGTGGCCTTGAGCATGGCAGTCTGGTTGATAGGATCGGCTGACTCTATCCCGGTCTGCACCGCAAAGGCGAAGGTAGGGATAAATTCGGCGTATACCTCCTGAACCAGTGCCTCATATTCGGCCGAACCCGGCTGATATCCTTGTTTATTGGCCGCGTCCACCAAGGCCTTGAAGGTATCGGAAGCCGTCACATTGGCAAACAACAGAGGTGCAAAGGTGGCTGAACCGGCGAAAGAACCCGCCAGGCCGCCGCTAGGTGCCACCAAAGATGCGCCCTTGATGCCATAGTAGTTGGGCAAGGCTGTGCCGGATGCAGGGTCTTTCAAACCTGTGCTGGCATAGGTCGCGAAGTTGGTGCCGACAATGGCTCCAAGGCTAAGCCCCTGAGCGGTTATCTGGTTATTGTCAAACACCTGAGGCGCGCCCATTTCGGCCAGTTGCGCCGACATACCTGTTATCGCGGCTCTAAGCGCCAGATGATCCATGGTCGCCTGACGGAAGTTATCCCGTACCGACAGCGTGCTTTCTATGTTGACAAATACCAGCGGATTGCCATTTTGGAAGGCATCCGGCTTGCCGACAACATTGCCATAGGCAGCACCTGAGGCCGACACTTCATAGATGCCGTCACCATTTGCATCGAATGAACGGGCACCGTGCAGCGGCATATCTATGGCCACTGTAGCCACACCGGCAGCGGCATAACTACCGGCATAGGCCAGCGACATCTCTTTGCCGCCACCCAGACCATGCAGCGCTATCGTGGTAGGCCAGCCACTGGTTGGTGGCGTGAAAGGCAAGCCCTGGCTGGCATAAAATGCCGCAAGCTTAGTGGCGTTGGGCATGGAGATCAGCACAGGCACAGTTTCGTAGTTGCGAATCGCCGGAATGGGATTAAAGCGGGTCAGGTGCTTGGTGGCATCGGCCGCACTGTCATCATCCAGTTTCCACGCTTTGCCGGCCAACAAGGAAGGATTGGCCAGTGCAGCGGCGGGATCTATGTTGTAAGCCATCGCCTGGGCGGCAAAGTTCTCCTGGCTCAGAGTACCGGCCTGCAGCGCCAGCAACACAGATACCGGGCTGTCGCCCTGGGCCTGCCAATAGCCGTTAATGCCGTCACAGCTTGCCGATGAACAAGTGCCGTAAACCGGTACTTCAATGGCCGCAGTGTAGACATCGGCCAAATCCGCCAATACATAGGCTATGCCGTCAGCAGGAGTAAGCCCAGCTGCCATCGCCACTGTATAGCCGGCTGGAGTCGGAGTTTGCAACCACTTGGGCGCATAGGGTGAGCCGGGTTGCAGCATCAGCAGCTTGGTGGTTTCATAAACATCGGCCACCGACTGGGTGGTAAACAGGCCTGAATAGGTAATGCTTTCCTTGTCGACGCCATGAGCCGCCGCCATGCCCTTCTCATAACTGTTTACCAGAGTTTGCAGCATCAATTGATCGGCGGTTTCCAGCGGCGCTGTGTCGATATCCAGTTTCAACAGGCCATAGGTGTAGGAAGGCGCTATCGGGCGCTCGGCCGAATCCATGATGAGTTTAGTGGTGGCATAGATATAAGACTGAGCTGGCTTAAGTGGTTTCAGTGGAACAATGACAATCTTGTTGCCGGACGCTTGAGTGATAAAGTCTTCCCCCCAAACCAGCTCTTCACCCACTTCACAGGCAGAAACCGAAGGCTTGGCCTGGCACTCTGCTTGGGAAGAAAGCGGGCCGCCGCTGACGGCTTCAAACATTCTCACCGCTCCAGGCTGGGCCACGGAAGATGCCAGCAGGCTCAGGGTATTGCCGCTGTTATCTTTGGAAGGTGCAATATCTATGGTTATCGGTTGCGTGGTTGACCAGCCATCCAGCGCGCCCAGCGCCAGCTGCGGATTGGTATAGTCACCGGAGGCTTCTCCGGGAATATTCAAGGTACCGTCTGTGGTGCCGTTGAGCAGTAGGTCGTTTGGCAAGGGAACTTCAGCTTTGGCAGGATCAAACACCAAATGGGACTCAGGGATGAGCGGCTCTGTCTTATCCTTAAGTTCGTTATAGCTGTCTTCACCACATGCTGTCAGTCCAAGTGCAGATGCGATTGCAACACCCAAAATGAGTCTTTTCATCTTTTTTCCCCAAATCTTGTTGTAATAATTTTGTTTTCCCCAAGAAATTGGTCACAATACCCCAGACACTGTGACCAGAGGAGCTGAAATCAGTCCTCAGCTCGTCTCAAGTTAACGTAAAAATATTGAGTTAGCTACATTTTTGTCACAGTTGCACGCAACGAAAAGTAACAATGAACAGTCATTTGTTTTAAACAGATGTATACCGCTGTAGTGAGTCGAGTATTGGCGGGCTTTAGCGCGAAGAGGAAACAACTCCCCATGTTGGAATATCAAGCAGCAAAAGATCTTCTCAAGGGCAAAACTATTCTGGTAACCGGTGCCGGCGACGGCATTGGCAAAACCGCAGCCAAGACCTATGCCGCCCATGGCGCCACAGTGATCCTGCTGGGCAAAACGGTCAAGAAGCTAGAAGCCGTTTACGATGAAATTGAAGCCGCCGGTGGCCCGACTCCAGCGATTGTGCCTCTGGATCTCAAGGGCGCCAGCGAACAAAACTACCGCGACATGGCCGAAACCATAGAGCAGCAATTCGGCAAGCTCGATGGCCTGCTGCATAATGCCAGCCTATTGGGCGCTTTGGGGCCATTTGAACATATTGATATTCAGTCACTGGAAGATCTGCTCAAGGTCAATGTGGTGGCGGAAGTCATGATGACCAAGGCACTGTTGCCTGTGATGCGCAAGGCCGAGCACGCCTCAATTATTTTTACCTCCAGCAGTGTTGGCCGTAAGGGCCGCGCTTACTGGGGCCCATATGCCTTCTCCAAGTTTGCTACCGAAGGCATGATGCAGGTGCTGGCTCATGAATGTGAAGGCACTCAGGTGCGCGCCAACAGTATCAATCCGGGAGCAACCCGCACCGGCATGCGCGCCAAGGCTTATCCGGCAGAGAACCCTCTGGATCTCAAGACGCCAGAGCAGATAATGCCCGTTTATCTATATCTGATGGGCGACGACAGCCTGCAGGAAAACGGTCAGGCCTTTAACGCCCAGTAGTATTTTCCTCAAGAATAAACGCAGTCCAATGGGCTGCGTTTTGCTATTCATACGCCATTCATACACGTTTTATAAAAGAAGTAAGGAGGCAATCCATGAGTCAAGAATACCCTATAGGCACTCCAGGTACTCCCTGGGGAGAGGCCGAAAAATCCGCCTGGCGCGCCACCCAAAACATCAAACGCAGCTACCGTGAGCAGGTGCTCGACAAGATCTATGCCCTCAAGACAGCTTTTGAATGCCGCCGGTACGGCGCCTTAAGTTATGACCCGGAACGTTATCCCCTGCTCGCCCTGCAGAGTAAATCGCCACAGGCAGATAAGCCCTGGGTATTGGTCACTGGCGGGATCCACGGTTATGAAACCAGTGGCGTTCAAGGTGCGCTGCAGTTTCTTGAGCAGGAAGCCGAACGTTATCAAGCAGATTTCAATCTCCTGGTCGTCCCCTGTGTCAGCCCTTGGGGATACGAAGTCATCAACCGTTGGAATCCTTTGGCTATCGATCCCAACCGTTCCTTCTTTGAACCCAGCCCGGCAGAAGAGTCTGCCGCATTGATGGCTCTGGTTGCTAGCCACGGCGCCCCTTTCCTGGCTCATATCGATCTGCATGAAACCACAGACACGGATGAAACCGAGTTTCGCCCGGCGCTGGCGGCCCGCGATGGCAAAATCATAGCTCCCGGCGAGATCCCGGACGGTTTTTATGTGGTAGATGATGAAGCCATGCCGCAACCTGAATTCCAACGAGCCATTATCGAAGCGGTCGCCAAAGTGACCCATATCGCTCCGGCCGACAAAGACGGCAATATCATCGGCTCTCCTGTGGTCGACCACGGCGTTATCCGTTATCCGCTCAAGCAGCTTGGTCTATGTGCCTCGGTTACCAATGCCCCATACACCTGCACCACAGAAGTCTACCCGGACAGCCCGCAAGCAAGCGATGAACAGTGCAATGCCGCCCAGGTAGCCGCGGTTTGTGGCGCGCTGGATTATCTAAGGAAGGTGCGAATAAGTCCTCGTGGCACTCTGGCTTGCACAGCAATTGGCGTTCAAGGCATCTGACTGAAGGCATGCCGGGGCCTATCGAAGTCGGATAACACTAAGAGCCGGTTGCTGTGAAAGCCCCGAAGGGCGTGGCTTACAGGCCTGCCTGCTGTGTTGTGCTTCTTGCAAAGGACTAGGGCCATTTGCTGCGAACCACGCCTTGCATCCAGGCCCTTAAGCCGACGCAGAGCACACATGGGACTTGTTCGCACCTTCCCTAAAGCTAACCCGGAATTAAGTTTTCAGGATTGAAGCTTGAGCCTTGAAACTTAAGTCTTGAGGCTCAAATAACTAGACCCGGCACTAAGCTTTGTGCCCCAGTGCCGGGTCTTAATTAACTTATTTTCCTCGCCTTTTGGCGATGTGACCTCACAGCAACGCCAGTTTGGCACTAAGACGCTTCACCATGGTATCTGCATCGGGATTCGGCACATTCAACCCTTCAACCAAGGTCATAAAATAGCAATCCATCATAATGGTTGCCCTCACTGCATCATACTGAGGCGCACCGGTAAACAGCAGCTCTTTGAACTGGCGGATCTGCTCATCAAAGAAAGCTCCTTGCCAAATTAAGCCTTGCAGCAAGGTTTTACTGAACTCCACATGCTGCAAATAGAATCCGTATAAATGCCTGGCATAATGCTGCATCTTCAACTTAGGCTGCTCAAAGTCATCGCTGCTCTGCGCCTCGCTGATAACCCCGGCGATAAGCTCCAACATCAACGCCTTCAACAACTCTTCTTTATTGCTGAAGTGGCTAAACAAGGTGCCATTGGCAATCCCAGCTGCTTTGGCAATATCGCGGGTCGATGTCGCTTCAAAACCTTGCTCGATAAACAGCTCCCATGCGCATTGGCAGATGCGCTCGCGGGTTTGGCGTTTTTTAGGGGTCATATCTGCAGTCAAAAGTGAACCTTTTACTTGTAATTGAGCGTGCTCAATAAATATAATGAGCGCGCTCAATTTTATTTATACCAAGGTAAATCACATGAAATCAGTCGTTAAGATTCTAACACTCGCAGTAGGCTATGTCTTATACATCCCCTTTATCTGCTTCTATTCGTATATCTTGGGGCCGATACTGAAAGCCGTCCTGATACCCGGTGGACTAGTGCTTATTGCGCTTATGATGAGCCCCAAGGCGGCCTGGCAGGAGTGGAATAGTGCTGACCTTTCCCCGAGATTAGTACCAATCTCTTGATGAGATTTTCCAGCTTATGC
>NZ_JAPEHY010000015.1:0-105060 GCF_028823715.1 Shewanella sp. K8 | reverse complement strand
CGATGGGTCGAAGTGAAAGCAATGACGGGTACGTTAGAAGACCGCCCTGTTGGCCTTTCACACACTCAATTCAACTATGCCCGCGAAAAGGGTGAAGCATACTGGTTATATGTTGTTGAACGAGCAACCGATCCGATGCATGCCCGAGTGCTCAGAATTCAGAATCCAGCAGCCAAAGCTCAAACATTTACTTTCGATCATGGGTGGCGCGAAATCGCTAGTGATTAAATGTTCAATTGAATCTTGGGAGATTTCGTTAGCAACCAGTAGTGTAACATTACCCAACACCTTGATCTAACAAAAAATCATGGATACTGACCAATAGTTTTTTTGGGCTCCCAGTTCTATTTCTAAGCCGGGGCCCTTATACGCATATTACACTTCTTCAACCAATGACATCAAACGGGGGGCCAAGTTTCACGGTTCTAGAAATGTGAGCTTCATTGTGGAATGTCAACGAAAACCGGATTCCGTATTTGAAGGGAAGTTTAGTTTGGAGTTGAATTTGCGAGTACCAATCACTGCAAAACACATTTCAAAGAAGAAAACCACATAGTTCAATGCCTCTCTGACTCATCCGCCGAATTTGATACTGAATCAAGTTGGTACAAAAGCTCTGAGAAGGAAATGAACTTAGGTCACTTCAGTTGAGGGGATATACTTTAAAAAAACGCTCTAAGAAAGAAGCACTCGATGTCCCACAAGCGATGCAAACAGCCTCCAACTCCAAAATCCTCAGTTGTCGCTCACCACTTTCATATTTAGAAACAAAGCTCTGAGGCTTGTTGAGTCTTTCCGCAAGTTGAGTTTGGCTAAGCCCTGCGTTTTTCCGCATTGCTTTCAGTTCATTACGTAGCGACTCTTCGCGTTCCAACCAGCTTTTTTGCATGGCTGGATAGTAAGTCATGTTGTAAAATATCCCATTTTGGGATATTTTGCTTTCGGCCATATTTAGGAGCGAATATCAAAGGGCTAAGCCCGATTTACTCAGGAGTTGCTGTAATGGATAGATACATTCGATATTTGATAATTAGCTTTGTCTTAATGTTTGTCATGGTGCTGGTAACAGTATTCAACAGCCATGTCTCTGTTGGTTTTTTGGGATGGTTGGCTTTTTTAGTGTCTGGCACTTTGCTTACCGGCACTGGGGCTTTTATAGGTCGCTTGTTTCTGGACTTTGTCAGACCCGATATTTACCTAACCACCGGCGCAGTAGACGCTTTTTACAAGCGCGTATTTTGGAGTATCGGCCCTCAGTTTATCGGTGGCCTTATTGGTTTTATGGCAACACAGGGGTTTATGTCCAATGTACTAGGTTACGCCCAGTTCAGTGGATAAAGCCGAGATTCAGTCAAATATGGGAAGAAGGGAATTGTCAGGTGCTACTGACAATTCCCTTCCTTCACTTGTTTAAACGTTACCTACGCCAAGCCTTCATCCCGGTCTTCAATTCGTTCAAGAATCCACTCCTCTACTTCAGCGCCAACCCAAGCCACAATTCTCGGTCCAAGCTTCACAGGTTTTGGGAAGCGTCCCTCGCTAATGTAGTTATAGATAGACGAGCGACCTAACCCTGTACAATCCATCACCTGCTTCAATCGTAATAGTTTCATGATGAGCTCCTGTTATTGACTCATCACATAAGCGCTGCCAGTAATTTTTAACTTTTCCGTATCCCCACTCTGCAGCCCGCTTTTCGAAACATTTTCAGATATATATCACCCCTGTGCATAAACCAGAGTCATCATCAAGGAGGCGATATGCACAGAACCATTTCTGCACCCAGCAACAACTGGTCTCACACATCCAGTCAAATCCTCGAAACCGCGGCCGGCATCATCGCCGAGCGCTATGTTCGAGATGGCGTATTCACCAACCCAAGCGCAACCATGGACTTTCTGCGCTTCAAGTTGCATCAACATGAACGCGAGGTATTCGCGGTCATGATGCTGGACAGCCAGCACAGATTAATTGAGTTCACGGAGCTGTTTTACGGCACGATTGATGCTGCCAGTGTTTACCCCAGGGAAGTTGTTAAAGCGGTACTGAGCTGTAATGCAGCGGCAGTTATCCTCACTCACAACCACCCTTCCGGCGTTGCCGAACCTTCTCAGGCCGACAGGCGTATCACCGAGCGGTTAATCAACGCTCTCAGTACCATAGATGTGCCGGTGCTGGACCACATTGTGGTGGGCGACCAGTGTGTATCGTTTGCCGAGCGAGGTTGGCTGGAGGGAAGACGCCATGATTGAGTTTACCGACAGCTTTTCGCAGGCTGCGGTGGCTGAAGCCTGTCAGGCATTCCCTGAATTGCGGGCGTATCTACTCAGAGAGCTTACCCTGCCCACATTCGAGCGGCCGCTGAATGACACTGGCGAGGCGATTGGTGCTCCCCAGGTGATGCCATTAACGTCGTTGCGCAAAACCGTGTTGTATGTATGCCGTAAGGATATGAATGGTCACATTCCCAGGGAAATCGGCTTTTGTCGCTACCTGCAGCGCTGCGACACTTACGGCGTGCCGTTTGGTCCTTGGCTTAAGGTGATCAACGGCTGCTATTTCAATCACGGCTCCAACACCCAACCCAATTGGAGCGCCCACAGCTGAACCGCAAACCTTTTATCTATCCCCCTGCCCGCTTGGCATTCCACCAAGCGGGCTTTTTGTTTATGGAGAATCGATATGAACATTATCCAGTACCAGGCTCTGACGTTACCCGCCGACTTTTATGAACTGCTAAAGATGCACGCCAAGGACTATCAAACCCAGGAAGCCCGCTTTATCACCCTCAATTTTGCCGATCCGGATTACAACGCCGAGCGGGGTGGCTTCCATCCGGTAGAGATAGGTTTGAGTCGTCAGGGCGATGCCTGGGCACTCAGCTACTTTACCGACTTCGCTTTCTATGGCCGGGTCATGCCGGAATTGGAGCGGGAGATTGACGTGCATTTTCAGGCTCAGGAGGTTTACAGCACCTTTTACGGAACTCGGCCTTTGCGGGAAGTCGCGGGGTTGGTGCAACTGCTGCTCAAGAACTTCCTCAGCTATGTCGCCATCGACGCTTATGTCGTCAAAGTGCAGGCCCACTGAAGTGGTTCTCAAAAAGGTATTGTGGGCACCAGCAAACCCAGGCCCGATAGGGGTTGGCAAGAGGCTGGTTCCCATATTCATCAAATAGCCAAATGAGGGAACTTCATCATGAAAGAAGTCGAGGCGGTGAAAAGCCGTGATACCATCAAGCTTATCAGTTATCTGCTTGAGCGTCACTTTGGTCAGCAGATGGCTGATGTCTGGAATATCGGTCTTAATCTGGCACTGCGGATCTCAGATCTACTGGCGATCAGATTCAGTGATATCCAAGGTGACAGGCTCAGCATCATTGAGCAAAAAACCGGTAAAAGAGCCGACATTAAACTCAACGCCAAAACCAAGGCTTTGATCGACGCTATCCGCCAGCGTCACCCTGACCACATCTATCTGTTTCAATCCTATCGTAGCCAGCAGATGCAACATGCAGCGCCTAGGCCGCTCAGTCGTCGAGCCGTGACCAAAGCCTTTGCCTTCGTTGGTGAAGACATCAGGCTTGCGTTAGGGACCCACTCAATGCGTAAAACTCGCGGTTATCACTTGTACCAATCCTGCAAGGATATTGGCCGAGTGATGCGTATGCTCAGGCACCAATCGGAAGCGGTCACGCTGCGTTACATCGGCATTACCCAACAACAGATAGACCGCGACTTTATTGAACTGGAAATCTAACCCTAAACCTTTCCCACTTGAGAGCAGTTGCCTAAAAGGGCGCTGCTCTCTTTTTATTTGGAGTACAACATGAAGAAATTCAAAGCCGGTGATCATCTGGTTACCAATATCGATCCGCTTGGACTGACTGAACACCATGGTCTGTGTGTTGGGAATGACCAAGTTATCCACCAACGTAAAGATGGTTTTGTTGAGCAACTCAGTCTGAGTGAATTCTCGGGTGGGGCCAAGGTTCGTCGCAAAGCGATTGCATATGATAGAGACAGCTCTGTGGAGCGAGCAAAGAGCTTACTCGGTTATCGGCCCTATCACCTGCTCAGCAATAACTGTGAACACTTCGTCAACTGGTGTATCGATGAAACAGAAACGTCCAACCAGGTCAGTAACAACCTCCATTTCACCGCACAAGTGACAGCACGAGCCGGATTGCTTGGCAATGCCGCTCAACGTGCAGCACAAGGGAGCCTGGCCAATATTACCCTTGCATCAACAGCAGCCAAAGCCGTCGGTGAATACATTGGGTTACCGGATGCAGTGAACAGGGCCATTGGGACTCCAGGCGATTTGGTAGCCAAACCACTTGAGACTTTTATCAATGGCACCTGTGAAACACTGAGTACGTCCTCCGGGCATTTAAGAGCAGGAAACTATAGTGAAGCTGCAACATCACTCGTCAAAGGTTCATTGGAAACGGCTGTAGATTGCACCATAGTCAAACCCCTTGAAGTTACCGGAGACGGTATTGTGGCAATAGTGGATGTTGGTAGGGATATCTGGAGCTGGCTACGCTACTGATATTTAAGCAGTCAGGCGCGAATGCCCCTGACTGCTTAGCCATTACCCCATGAAAATCTTCTGACTGCTACCAAAGTGGCGATTACCATCACCTATGTATTTTGTTTCTTTCTTCGCCAAATAACTAAGACGATTCATCCCTGCATCATAATGCATCACAAAGTCTGCTGCATTTTGATCTAGCCAGTACACACCATTTTGACAGATATGCACTAAGCCAATGGCATATTGTACATTCAGCCCAAGTGCACTAGCCCATGCCCCAAAAATACGGTTATATGTATTGTCCTCTCCGAGCACCTGAGTGCCAAAGGTGAATACCGCATCTTTGTTAAAAACAAAGGCCACGTGGTAGTGCCAATTCCCTGTACCGTCAACCTGCTCTCGACACCATATGTAACCGAAACCAATCGGATGGACTGAAGCACGTCTATCCTTCCAAGCCCTTAAACGACTTTTAAATGCCTCGATAAAACGAGAGATTACCGCGGTGTCATCTGATTGAAGGTAGGCTGGGAAGCGTAAATCAAATCTAAGAATCGTAACCCGCGTAAATCTCGCTAAATGTCGGTTCACCACTGCATGGATTGAATTGAGATAGTCGTTAGATAGATCGTACTTGCCTGCAATAGAAAAGCAGGTGTTAGTGTCAAAGCCTTTCATGGATATGTCCTTGTGTTTAGTTAGTTCAAACAACACGTATAAACACAAGATGAACAGGTACTGTAATTTTAAACTTACAATCATCCTCCCCCTGACCAAGGAGAAATAACCTACAGCTAATATATTACTATACCGAAATGACCGTTATCAGTTGAGCCTGGGAAATTTGAACTTATTAATGCTATTACATAGCCCTTTTATCGCACCAGTACTCTGGAGTTAAGGAAGGTGCGAATAAGTCCTCGTGACACTCTGGCTTACACAGCAATTGGCGTTCAAGGCATCTGACTGAAGGCATGCCGGGGCCTGTCGAAGTCGGATAACGCAGAGAGCCGGTTGCTGTGTAAGCCTCGAAGGGCGTGGCTTACAGGCCTGCCTGCGGTGTTGTGCTTCTTGCAAAGGACTAGGGCCATTTGCTGCGAACCACGCCTTGCATCCAAGCCAGTAAGCCGACGCAGACCACACATGGGACTTGTTCGCACCTTCCTTAATGACTGAAGAATGCCAGAGATACAGGAAACGTTTGCATTCGACCGTTGAAGAAATTTACCTATGCAATATGAAAAACTACCGTCAAAAACCAACAAAAACGTCTAAAACAAGGTATTTCCCCGCAGTAACGCTTACGTTTTTATGACATAAATAATGGAAATAATGACAATTACCAGTCAAAATATATCAAAAAGTTGGATTCTAAATGACGTAAGTTTGCGTTATATTATTTATAAATAAATGCTTTCTAACTGAACAAACGAATATGAATAGAAGACAGCGAAATTTCATTATCAGATGGTTGGAATTCAAAGGAGTCTCATACCTCCCATTCGGACAAGATGAGCTAAAATTAACTGAAGGAATTTACCTGAAAACATCGATAGGCCAAGCTAAACAACTCAAAGTAGATATAAAGAAATTTTGGGAGCATCAAGCAATTGCTCTAGATAACATCTCATGGCTCTCACCAAAATTAGAAAGACAATGCAATTGGATTTGGGGTCAACTCGTCATTGAGTTTAAGCAGAAAACTAAAGAAATTTACTTACCTCCAACATTTTCATTTGATACATATGCATTCACAACAAAAGATCGTTATCAGTCTATTATTGATTTTTTTGATTATCTGAATGTACCTATGGCTGAAAAGCTCAGAAAAGTAGAACAGCTCAAAAAAAACTGGGTTGAAAATGCCCCCCAAAGGGCAAAAATAGACTGGCTTGATATAGACAACAAAGAGCAATGCGATTGGATTTGGGAACACTCCAGTAAGCTACTGGACAACATTTTTCTGTTAGCGCCACGGGATAATAAAGAAAAATATCATGACGCCATTCTACTTTATGACACCTTTTTAGGAGTATTCGATAAAGATAAATTAAAAAAGCTCAAGAATGGCTGGGCCCAACAGAAATCTAGGACAAACCAGAAACAAAAAGGTGTGATAAGCGAGAAAAGCCTAAATAAAGTTCGCAAACAGGCTAGCAAGTTGAGCATTACACCTGATGAGTTAATAGAAAAGTTGCTGTTAGACTAACTAAAGCTCAATGACCAAATGGTGGGCAATACGGTGGGCATTGTTCATCCACGCTTAAAAAATACACAACAACTATATGTTTTTAAAAGAATTCACCAAATAGACCACAAGAAGATCCAAAACGTGGAGTGATATTCCGCGCTGTTAAAAACGTTCAAAAAACCAGCAAATCACATTTCAAAAAGCCCCTTCAATAAGGGGCTTTGTCATTTCTAGCTCCTACCTAATAGCTGGTCGGCACGCACAAATGAACACTAAGACCGGAGACAAGGCCTAATAGCGCAAACTCTGCATTGAATAGTAGCCAACTGCGGCAAACTCATCAGCGAACCCGGCTTACCAACAGCGCCATGCTGCCGCAGGCTAACAGTACCCATCCCAAGTGCTGCACCGCGCCTGCCAGAGCAAGGCCGCTGCCGATGAGTAAGTAGTACATCAAGCCGAATAGGGCACCAGCGCTGCCAGCCTGCTGTCGGTACTGAGCCAAGGCCATGCTGAGCACATTGGGGATAGCTATTCCGAATGCCATAACCACGAGTAGCATAGGCGCCAGAAACCCGATGGAGTTCAGCGAGAGTTGTACTCCTATGGCTCCCAGAAGCAGCAATAGAGCGGCGCCTTGCAAGAGCTTACCTTGAGAGACTCCCTTGGAGATCAAGCGTTTATTGCTGTAGCTGCCAACCAGTGAACCCAGGCCAAGGATTAAGCCGCTGTAACCGAACTGTTCCGGCGTGAACCCAAGCCTGGCAAAGTTGAATCCACCGAGTTGGTAGTAAGAAAACAGGGCGACGTTATAAGCAGTGACCAAGAGCGCAGATTGCCAGATTTGCCTGTCACCGAGCATACGTTTACTCAAGGCGACCAGTTGCAAACTCTGCCTGCTGGTTTGGGTTTCCGGCAGCCTGATAAAACAATAGGCGAATAATCCCAAGGCCATAATAAATAAAGCTAAAAATACCGCATGATGACCACCCACCTTGACCAATTGGCCACCGGAAAACATGCCGATAACAGGGCTGATGGCAATCCCAAGCCCCATCACACTGAACACTTTCCCCAACTCTTCGCCGCTGAAGGCGTCACGCAGCATGGTTTGGGTGACGATTGAGCCGACAGCAATACCAAAAGCGCTGCAGGCTCTGGCGGCCATCAGCACGGCGAAGCTGGTTGTTGACATGGCCACCCAGGCTGCGACGCCATAGATAAAGAGTCCCAGCAACATGGTCGGGCGACGGCCGCAACTGTCGGCCACTATGCCCCACACTGCCACGCCCAAAGCGAAAGCCAGGAAATAAACCGATAGAGTTTGCGCCGCCTGAGGGTAGGACACGGCAAATGTCTGCGAAATCGCCCCCAGGGCCGGGCTGTAAATGGTTTCCACTATTTGCGGGAACATCAGTAGCGCCAGCATCAACCATAGCGAAGGTTTGGTTTTCATCTCTTATCCTTATCACAATCAAGCAAGCTGCGAACAAGCCCTGTTCCTCTATGCAGGCTTGATCCGCGCTTTTCCAAGTCGGCACGCAGTGTATACTCGTGATGAAACGGCACGTTAACGACATAAAGACAAGAAACATCAAAATAGGGACATCATGGCGATTATTGAGCAGGAAACTGAGTTCGATGCGGATACCTTTCCAGCCAGTGTTATCGGCATTGCGGCCGATGTTGGCCAGCACGATTCGGGCATGCACCAACACCATAAAGGGCAACTACTTTATGCCCCCCACGGCTGCATGAGCTTTGCATTGGAGAACGCCATCTGCATCTTGCCGCCCACCAAAGCCGTGTGGATCCCGCCAGGTATTTCGCACCGCGCGGTAATGACCAATGTGGTGGCCTATCGTTCTTTGTATTTTGATTGCGCCAGGTTCAACACTCCGGCTGAGCTTCGCATGATAGAGGTCAACGCCCTCTTGAAAGCCTTGATAGACAAGATGGCACTGTGGCCTTGGGACACACCGGAGCAGAATATGGCCAATAGCAGTGCGTTATTTTGGGAAGAGTTTTATGCCGCCAAGAAACATTCATTTCAGCTGCCACTGCCACGGGATCGCAGGTTTCGCCGATTCCGCCAGCAGCTTATCAAGGAAGAGTTTCTCGCGCCTGATATAGGCCGACTTGCCGGCAGTGTCGGCGCAAGCACCAAGACAGTCACCCGGTTATTCAAGGCTGAAACCGGTATGACTTATCAGCAATGGCGCCAACAGTGGCGCCTTTTGAAGGCCATTGAACTCCTATCCGGCGCCAGATCTGTCAGTGAAGTGGCCCACAATCTGGCGTTTTCTTCCGACAGCGCCTTCATTGCGTTTTTTAAAAAGCAGACGGGCCAAACGCCTTTGAGCTTTATTCACAATCCAATCAACTGAAAACAAGAGTCAAATGCACAAACAACAGCCTAAAATCACAGTTCCCCAACCGGCTGATTTACATCTAACATCCTTAGTGGTAAAAATTGAGCGGTAAAGCTACTTTCAACTCTCATTGAGGCATTGATGCTGGAGATTGTAATCATCAGATAATCAGTTAACTGACCTTCCAAGGCCGGTCTGATTATCAATGCGCGTAAATCAAAGGTGGACACTGACAAGTGCCCGCATGTTTTGCTCATGATGATTATCGAGTTTTTCCAGTATGAATATATCCCGTCAGGAACAACGTACCCTGCACGTCCTCGCCAAAGGCGGACGCATTTGTTATTTCCGCGACACTTCAGGTCGCGTCACAGCCGTTGAATGTTATAGCCGCGAAGGGCTTGTTCTTTGCGACTGTACCCTCGCCATTTTCAAAAAGCTCAAAGCCAAAAAACTGATCAAATCTGTCAAAGGTCAGCCCTATCGCATAACCACGGCCGGCTTGCACAATGTGCGCGCCCAACTGGACAACCGTTGAGGAAAGAAAGATGAATACACTATTTTCCCGTGACTATATCAACAGCAACATGATGGGCCCCAACGCCCTGCTGCTGGCCGAAGAAGTCTGCCGGTCACTGCAACTGCAACCAGGGATGCGGGTGCTGGACTTGGCCTGTGGCACAGGCATGACCTCCATCTATCTGGCGAAGGCCTTCAACCTCGAAGTCACCGCAATGGATCTTTGGATAGCGGCCGAAGACAACCAGGCAAGATTCAAGGCCGCTGGCCTGGAAGACAGGATCACGGCGGTAAACTTTGACGTAACCCAGATGCGGCCGGGACATGCCCCATTTGCAGAAAACAGTTTCGATGCCGTCTTGTCCATCGATGCCTATCACTACTTTGGTGCCAGTTCAGCGTTTTTTGACACCCACCTCGCCCCTTTCATCAAGCCGGGCGGTCAGGTCGCCATAGTGGTACCCGGGCTGAAAAAGCCTTTTCCACTGCAGCAAAGCGTTGCCCCTGAGCTGGCCCCCTGGTGGCAGCCCGGGATGAACTTTTTCACCGTCGACTGGTGGATGCAACTCTGGCAACAGAGCGCATTTTTACAGTTGGAGCTGTGCGAAGAGAGCGGGCAGTGCACCCAGGCATGGCAGGAGTGGTTGGCATGCGACAACCCTTATGCCGTACGGGATCGCGAGATGATGGCCGCCGAAAACGGCCAGTGGTTCAACTTTACCAAAATGACAGGCTGCATACACAAGTAAGCTTTAGAAAAGCAAGGAAATGTATGAATATCAATAAGCTAATCAGCCAGCATTTGCCAATAAGGCTGTTGCCGAACGAAAGCAAAATTCCCTGGAATGATGCCGATTTCAGCCAGCGAATGCTGGAAAACCACCTCTCCCAGGAGCACGATTGGGCCAGTAGAAAACTGGCGGTGATTGAGCGCCAGGTAGATTGGCTCTGCAGCCAACTGGCTCCTGGCGCAAAAGTGCTGGATCTGGGTTGTGGCCCCGGCTTTTACACTCAATTGCTGGCAAAACGCGGCTTTTGCTGCACCGGCGTCGACTTCTCACCAGCCTCTATAACCTACGCCCAACAACAAGCGCAGACGGCTGGACTGGATATCGACTATCAACTGCTGGATGTCAGAAGCTACCGGCCGACCAAGAAGTTTGACTTCATCATGATGACCTTCGGTGAGCTGAATGTTTTCAGCGCAGCGGATGCCAAGAGTTTACTCAAGGATTGTGCAAACTGGCTGATGCCGAATGGCAAACTACTTGTGGAAGTTCACAGCTTTGATGAAGTCAAACGACAGGGACAGGCAGAGCCAAGCTGGCAAAGGCATTCACAGGGCCTATTTCTCGATGCTCCCCACCTGCTACTGACGGAGCATGCTTGGGACGAGGCACTCCAAACCAGTTCCACACTGTTTTGGGTGATTGAAGAAAACGGCCAGGTGACGCGATTCGGCAGCCGGATGCAGGCTTGGCAAGATGAGGAATATCTGCAGCTGTTAAACGAGTGCGGCTTCAACAAGATTCAGCGGATAGACACTGTAGTGTGGCCCAGCAGCAATACCTTTGAGGGCAAGCTCTATACACTAATGGCATGCTCCAAGGCATAACCTGAGTCCGTTTGAAAGAGGAAGGTGTTAAGGTCTAAGGTACCTTCCTCTTTTTTATTGTTATCAACACCAATACATTTCAGTAGCGCTTTCTAAGCAGTCTCAAGGCGTTGGCAGTTACCAACACAGTTGCGCCTGTATCGGCCATCACCGCCAGCCAGAGGCCGGTGATCCCCAGTAAGCTGGTCACCAGAAAAATCGCCTTCAGCCCCAGCGCCAAGGCTATGTTCTGGCGGATATTGCTCAGAGTTGCCCTGGCCAAGTGGATCATTGCCGCCACCCCTCCCAACTGATTATGGGTCAGGGCCGCATCGGCGGTTTCCAGCGCGGCATCGGTTCCGCCGCCCATGGCAATACCGATACGGGCTCGCTTCATTGCCGGGGCATCATTGATACCATCTCCCGTCATGGCAACATTGCGGTGCTCGGCCAATGCCGCCACCTCAGAAACTTTATCTTCCGGCAGCAGCCCGGCGCGCCAATCGATGGCCAGTTCCTCGGCAATCGCCTTGGCGGTTCTTGGGTTGTCACCGGTCAGCATTATGCTGTCGATACCGAGATGGCGTAGCTTGGCTATGGCTTCGGCGGCCTCGGCGCGCAGCTGATCCCTGAGGGCAATAATAGCCACAGGAAGAAGTAGCTCCCGCTCGGCATCACACAGTACCACCAGGGTTTGCCCCTGCTGCTCCAGTTCTGTGACGCGTTGCAGCAACTCAGGAGCTAGGTTTGGCAGCCTTGAAGGGGCCAACAGTCGCCAGTTTTGCGAATCGACCCGTCCTTCAACGCCCATCCCGGGTAAGGCCCGAATAGCTTCTGCGCCTGGCAGTTCCAGCCGCTGCGCTTTGGCATGATTGACTATCGCCTGTGCCAGGGGGTGATGTGAGCCCAATTCAATGGCGGCGGCCACCCTGAGCCACTTGGTCGCATCCTGCTCAGTGAGGCTCTCCACCAAGGTAACTTCAGGTTTACCTTCTGTGAGGGTGCCCGTCTTATCGAAGGCGACGGTATCGACATGTGCCAGTGCTTCCAATGCCGCGCCGCCCTTAATCAAGGCTCCCTGACGGGTTGCGGCGGCCAGCGCAGAGGTTACCGCCGCCGGCGTCGAAATTACCAAGGCGCAGGGGCAACCTATCAACAACAGTGTCAAACCACGGTAGATCCATTGCTCCCAAGGCTCGGCGTACAGCAGAGGTGGCAACAGCACAGTCAACAAGGCCAGCAACATGATGGCTGGAGTGTACCAGCGACTGAACTTGTCGATGAATCTCTCTATCGGTGCTCTTTGCCCTTCGGCCTCTTCAATCAAATGCAGGATGCGGTCTATGGCGTTGCTGCCGGGCTCGGAGACAACCTTCATCTTCACCAGCCTATCGGCTGCCAGGCAGCCGGCGGCGACCCGTTCGCCCTTAACCCTTTCTACCGGGATAGATTCTCCCGTAAGGGCGCTTTCATCAAATGCCGCCGAGGCATCAAGCAGTTCGGCATCGGCCGGCAGGCGAGCTCCAGGCGCAACTTCTATGATATCGCCCGGGCGCAGCTCAGAGGCGGCCACCTCTTGCCTCTGGCCATCTTGCAACCTCAATGCCTTATCCGGCACCAATGCCATCAAGGCGCTGACTCCGGCGCGAGCGCGGCCGGCCGCAAACGATTCGAGCTGCTCACCGAGCATAAACAGGAGCAACACCATGGCCGCCTCGGCTGTTTCGCCCAGCAACATGGCACCTATGGCGGCAACTGTCATCAGGGTTTCAATGGCAAAAGGGGTGCCGCTGCGAATAAGGGCCCAAGCCTTGCGGGCAATAGGCAACAGCCCCCAAACTGTAGCCAGAGTGAACAGGCTGGAGCTGATACTCGCAGGCGCCAGAGCCGCCAGCAGCATTAACAGCGCCAGTGACAGTGGTTGCCAGTATTTGCCAAGCCGGCTCCCCGGGCCGGGCTTGGAACCTTCCTTACCTGCCTGAGTCTGCTGCTTAAGCTTAAAACCGGCCGCATGCACAGCATCGACTATACCTTGGGGCGAAACGCCGGGCGTCAGTTCCACCAGCAGCTTTTCGGTGGCAAATACCACCCTGGCGCTGCAAACGCCGCTCACCCTGGAAACCGCAGTTTCGACTTTACGGGCACAGCTGGCACAGTCCATACCCAGTATTTGCCACTGATGCTGCTCACCTTGACCAAGCCGGACAGTGTTGACTTCGGCAGCGGAGTCGGCCTGATGGGACTCATGATGATCATGGCAACAAGCCGAATGACAGCCAGAATGCTCGTTGGAATGACTGACTGCGTTACCGGTTATCTGGCTATCGGTGCAATTTGCCGGGTCCTTAGCCCCCGCCTTCACAGTCTCGCGAGTGGGTTTGGGATCACAACAGGAATGACTCATAACTGTGCCTCATGCTATGGCTCAAATGATGCCTCGGAACCCAACTGCTGTTATCCGGGCCGTTTGTTATTGCCAAGGAGTGTAAAGCTTGGAGTAAGCTCCAGAGTCAAGCATCTGTGCCAAAGTATTTTCCCGGCCCCAAAAGCCCTATCAATTAACCAACCAGCCCAAGCCCTATCTGCCAGCCACTATCAATTAACCAGCGATTGTCACTATGCAGCCCTAGCCTACAACGGCGCCGATTGTCCCATTTACCGGCGCCAGTGTTGCGCTTGACAGTCAACCAGCTTCCACCAAAAATGCGCCGGGGATTTAAAGTGCCAGGCGCAGTTTCGCCACAAAGCAACATACGGGTAAAGGCTCAGGAAGATACTGAAAGACGCTGCACTACAAGCCATCTTCTGCACAGCACAAAGAATAGATGGCACAACTTATGCGGCTGAAGCTGGTTAAACCTCTTGTACCAATGCTTATGTGAGCAGGCCCTAACTCCCTGTCAACGCCAGCTTAAGATTGAAGCCAGGTGGCGACTGCGGTTAACATAGTCGGTCGATTTTTCTTTTTATGATCCTGAGGGAGCCCAAGTTGTCCTTGATTCGAGGTTGTCTTGCCTTTAGCGGCTATGTTATCAACACCCTGTTTTGGAGCCTGCCAATTCTGCTGGGCAGCCTGATAAAACTGCTTCCAATAAAGCCATTACAGCGCCTATGCAGCCACGCTTTGGATTTCTGCGCCAGCGCCTGGATCAGCGTTAACGGCGGCATAGAAAAGCTGCTTCATCCGCTGAAGATGCATATAGACGAGCTTCCGGAGCTGTCAGAGCAGGAGTGGTATATGGTGGTAGCCAACCACCAGAGCTGGGTCGATATTTTGATCCTGCAGCGACTGCTTAATCGGCGGATCCCTTTTCTCAAGTTTTTCCTGAAAAAAGAGCTGATTTATGTGCCCGTACTTGGGCTGGCCTGGTGGGCGCTGGACTTTCCCTTTATGCGCCGTTACAGCACGGCCGAGTTGAAAAAGAACCCGAAACTCAGAGGCAAAGACATTGAAATTACCCGTAAGGCCTGTGCCAAATTCAAGCACAAGCCGGTGAGCGTGATGAACTTTGTCGAAGGTACCCGCTTTCAGCCCAGCAAGCACCAGAAGCAAAACTCACCGTTCAAACACCTGCTCAGACCCAAGGCCGGCGGCATGGCCTTTGCGTTGTCGGCCATGGGCGATCAGATCCATAAACTGGTGGATGTCACCATCTATTATCCCGGCAAGATCCCCAGTTTTTGGGACTATATCAGCGGCCGTTTGCCTGAGGTTTACCTCCATTTGGAGGTCAAGGAGATAGACTCGGGGATGCGGGGTGACTACGCCAATGATCGTCAGTTCAAACAAGCCTTTCAGGAGCGGCTGAACGCCCTCTGGCAGCACAAGGATGAAGTGCTGGAACAATTGGCCGCCAAGGCAAACCATTCTCAAGGGGACTCCTGATGTTGCACTTCCTGCCCGGGCCTGTGCTGTTTATTCTCAGCCTGAGCTTGCTGATCATCAATACCGCCGTTTGGGGGTCGCTGGTGTGTATCGGCGGCCTGTTCAAATTGTTGCTGCCCTGGAAGGGTGGCCGCATCGCCATGACCCGGTTAATGAACCGGTTCATGTGGGCCTGGGCCAGCTGTAATGGCGGCATACTGCACCTGATAGCCAAGGTCGAATGGGATGTGCAGGGACTTGAAAGCCTCAAGCCAGATGGTTGGTATCTGCTGATCAGCAACCACCTCAGTGGCTTTGATATTGCTGCGCAGACCTATATCCTGCGCAACAACATCCCCATGCTGAAGTTCTTTCTCAAGAAAGAGTTGCTGTATGTTCCCATTATGGGCCTGGGTTGCTGGGCGCTGGACATGCCCTTTATGAACCGCACCAGCCCGGAAAAGCTGAAGAAAAACCCCAAGCTCAGGGGCAAGGATCTGCAAACGACCCGGCGCTCCTGCGAAAAATTCAAAGACTTGCCCACCTCCATCATCAACTATGTGGAAGGCAGTCGCTTTACCGAAGACAAACGGCAGCGGCAAAAATCCCCCTACAAGCACCTGCTGCGGCCAAAAGCCGGTGGCATTGCCTTCACCTTGTCAGCCATGGGCGAGCAGTTTGATGCCTTGCTGAACGTGACAGTGCTTTATCCCGATGCCCCCAAGGATATTCTCGGCGCCGTGATGCAGGGTAAAGTGCACAAAATCGTGGTGCGAATCGAGGCTCTGCCCGTGCCTCAGGTGGATTCTGTTCGCTACTTCAGCGAGCCAGAGTACAGGGTAGAGTTTCAACGCTGGCTCAACGACATCTGGCAACAAAAGGATGCCCAAATAGACCAGTTGCTGGCCGAATGCCATCCCGCCGACGACTACAGCAAGCTGGCACAAAAAAGCCACTGACAGTGATTGTCCAAGACAAAACAATGCCGGGTCTAAGCCCGGCATTGTTGTTTTAAAACTGAGTATTTCGACTCAAGCACTTTTATCGCATTCAGTCAGATACTTCTCGGCGGTGTCCAGCTCAAATTCGCTGAACACTTGAATACCATGGCGCATCAGCAAGGCGGCGGTCACGCCGTCGCCCTCTATGAGTTGGCGGGAGAAACTGCCATCGTAAATCTTGCCTTTGCCACAGGAAGGGCTGCGGGCCTTGAGAATGGCCGCAACCACTTGCTGTTGCTGCGCCTTGGCCAGTGCCAGCTCGGCGCCTCGCTCAAAGGCCTCTGTCACGTCCTCACCGTCACAGGTCAGCACTCGTCCCTGTATCTGTTCGGCCGGAGCTCTGGGTGTCGGCAAGCCGCCGGCGCACTCGGGGCAGAAAGGCACAAACCGCCCTTGGGCCTGCCATAGCTGCACTCTGGCATCATTGAGCAAGTTATGGCCACCGTCATAGCGTACTTCTTGCCCCAATAAACAGGCGCTTATCAATATCCGATTCGGTTTTGCTGTGTTGATGATTTCTGCGCTCATGCTTTGTCCACTCTTGTCACTCTTGCCTCTCTCCTCACTCGAACGATTCACTCCGGGGAACCGCCCTCGCCTAATTGGCAGTGGCTCATGCTCTCGGTTTAACGGCCCAGGGTCTGGGACACTGCTACGGATAACAAGCTTCGCTCTTTTCCTTGTCTGCCGCTAACAAGGAGCATTCTATCAGTCGCCCCTCAAGAAAACTGTTTAAAACGGGATTGTCGACAATAGTTGCAATAGCAAGTGTAAACCCATGCTAACAGCAAGTTTAAAAAATAAACCCAAGACAATGTTAAGTAAGGGTTTAACCACCAAAAACACCAAATTATTAGACTTACGTCTAGGTAAAGGCATTGTTGACAAT
Organism: Shewanella sp. K8; assembly: GCF_028823715.1. Classification (NCBI taxonomy): domain Bacteria; kingdom Pseudomonadati; phylum Pseudomonadota; class Gammaproteobacteria; order Alteromonadales; family Shewanellaceae; genus Shewanella; species Shewanella sp. K8. Next base: position 88,090 of record NZ_JAPEHY010000015.1, on the reverse strand, counting down.
GACCCGGATCACATCTAATGTCGAACCATTGTTAACAATCGAGCGAAACTTAAGCAGTGACTCAGGCACCTGTATTGGACAAAAACGGCGTTGATAAAGCCACTCCGGAGAAGAGCAGTACCCTGGTGGATCAGATCCTGGTGCAAATTCAGACCAGCATCATCAAGGGTGAGCTAGCTCCCGGCAGCAAGATCAACGAGCAGGCGCTGGCACTCAAGTACGGTATCAGCCGCGGTCCAACCCGCGAGGCCTTGCAGATCCTCGAGCGTCAGCGCTTGGTAGTACGTATCCCCCATGTGGGCGCCAGAGTCGCCGCCATGACAGTGGCCGAGCTCAACGACCTCTACGAGCTGCGCAGTACGCTGGAAGCCATGGCCTGTGAACTGGCGGCCAAACGGATAACCGATGAGCAGCTCGACCAGTTGTGGCAACTGCTGGCCCGTCAGGAAGCGGCGCTGGCAGAAGGCGATACCTATTTTCAGGAAGAGGGTGATGTGGACTTTCACTACCAGATTATCCGCGCCAGCGGTAACAAGCACCTGCAGGAAACCCTGATCGGCGGCTTATATCACCTGCTGAGAATGTATCGCTATCAATGCACCAATAAGAACCGCCCGGTCAAAGCCATCGCCGAGCACAGACGCATAGTCGAAGCCATAGCCCAGCGCGATGCCGAACTGGCCGGCTTGCTGATGCGCCGTCATATCGAACAGGGACGGCGCAATACCGAACTCAGACTCAAACAGCTTCAGGCGGAGCATGCCGCCCTGGACTCAATATAAGGAAGCAAACAGATGACTCGCAGCGCAGGACTCAGATTCCGCCAGGCTCTGGCCAAGGCCAAGCCGCTTCAAATCGTGGGAACCACCAATGCCTATTTCGCCCTGATGGCCGAGCAATCCGGTGTTCAGGCCCTGTACCTTTCCGGTGCCGGTGTCGCCAACGCCTCTTACGGCCTGCCGGATCTGGGCATGACCTCAATGAACGATGTGCTGATCGATGCCGGCCGTATCACATCGGCCACCGAACTGCCGTTGCTGGTCGACATAGACACAGGCTGGGGCGGCGCCTTCAACATTGCCCGCACCATCAAGGAGTTTGAAAAGGCCGGTGTTGCCGCCGTGCATATGGAAGATCAGGTGTCACAGAAGCGCTGCGGTCACAGACCCAACAAGGCCGTGGTCAGCACCGAAGAGATGGTTGACCGTATCAAGGCTGCCGTGGATGCCCGCACAGATGAGAACTTCGTCATCATGGCCCGCACAGACGCGGTTGCCGTGGAAGGACTGGATGCCGGTATCGAACGCGCCCAGGCCTATATCGAGGCGGGCGCCGACATGATCTTTGCCGAGGCGCTGACCGAGCTGGATCAGTACCGTCGATTCAAGGCGGCCGTCAACGCCCCGATCCTGGCCAACATGACCGAATTCGGCAAGACAGAGCTGTTCAACAAGGAACAACTGGCCGAAGCCGGAGCCGACATGGTGCTCTACCCACTGAGCACCTTCCGCGCCGCCAACCTGGCCGCCCTGAAAGTGATGCAGGCACTGATGGCCGACGGTCATCAACGCAATGTGGTCGATGCCATGCAAACCCGTGAAGAGCTGTATAAGTTCCTCGGCTACCACCACTACGAAACCAAGCTCGATGAGCTGTTCAGCCAAAAGTAACGGCTGAATCCAGGGATGATTGACCGGCGCAGACGCGCCGGTTGCAGGGTTTGCCCCATGAAACACCCGGGGTTGCCGCCCTACACTGCGCCCCAGAGCGCTGAAAAAGGCAACCGCATACCAGACCAGCCATGGCTGGCCAACAAATTGACAAGAGTGTAACGGAAGAGGGAATGCATTATGACTGACAAGAAACTGAGCGGTGCCGGATTACGCGGCCAAAGCGCAGGCGAAACTTCACTGAGCACAGTTGGTAAGTCCGGCTCAGGCCTGACCTACCGCGGCTATGACGTCAAAGATCTGGCCGAAAACGTCAGCTTCGAGGAAGTGGCCTACCTGATCCTTTACGGCGAACTGCCCACCGAAACTCAACTGGCGGCCTATCGTCAGAAACTCAAAGGCATGCGCGGCCTGCCACAGGAACTGAAAGAGGTGCTGGAGCGGATCCCGGCCGATGCCCACCCTATGGACGTTATGCGTACCGGTTGCTCCATGCTGGGTAACCTGGAAACCGAAAAAGATTTCTCCGAGCAGAGTGAAGTGGCCGACCGTCTGCTGGCGGCATTTCCTTCCATCATCTGTTACTGGTATCGCTACAGCCATGACGGCGTGCGTATAGACACAGAAACCCATGACGACCAGATAGGCGCCCACTTCCTCCACCTGCTGCACGGCGAAGCTCCATCTGCCCTGCATGCCCGGGTTATGGATGTGTCACTGATCCTCTACGCCGAGCACGAATTCAACGCCTCTACCTTCACCGCCCGGGTTTGTGCCTCTACCCTGTCTGACATGCATTCCTGCATCACAGGCGCCATTGGCTCACTGCGCGGCCCTCTGCACGGCGGCGCCAACGAGGCGGCGATGGAGCTTATTCAGGATATGCGCGATGAAGACCATGCCCGCGAAGTGCTCAAGGGCAAGCTGGAGCGCAAAGAGAAGATCATGGGCTTTGGTCACGCCATCTACCGCGAGTCCGACCCCCGTAACGTGATCATCAAAGAGTGGTCGGAAAAGCTGGCGCAGGAATATGGTGATGATCGCCTCTATCGCGTTTCTGTTGCCTGTGAAGCCCTGATGTGGGAAGAGAAGAAACTCTTCTGTAACGCCGACTTCTTCCACGCCAGTGCCTATCACTTCATGGGGATCCCCACCAAGCTGTTTACCCCCATCTTCGTTTGCTCCCGCCTCACCGGCTGGGCCGCACACGTGATGGAGCAGCGCGCCAACAACCGCATTATCCGCCCGAGTGCCGATTATGTTGGAGTTGAGCCACGCAAGGTGACGCCTCTCAGCGAGCGTTGATCCCGGCGGCGGCCAAACGGTCGCCCGATGAATGAGCAAGAGCGGGCACCCAAGTGAGCAGGGGCCCGGCTCTTTTTGCAGTTGCTTCTCAGTGGACAGAACTCATGAATACCAATTACCGAATTCCCCTGCCCGGCACCAGTCTCGAGTATTTCGATACCCGCGCCGCAGTCGAGGCCATCAGCCCCGGAGCCTATGCCAAACTACCCTACACCTCGCGGGTGTTGGCTGAAAACCTGGTACGCCGCGCCGAGCCCGGCAGGCTCAACGACTTCCTCGAACAGATTATCGAACGCAAACGGGATCTGGACTTCCCCTGGTTCCCGGCGCGGGTGGTTTGTCACGACATTCTCGGCCAGACAGCACTGGTTGATTTGGCCGGTCTGCGTGATGCCATCGCCGACAAGGGTGGCGATCCGGCCAAGGTTAACCCTGTGGTGCCGACCCAGCTGATTGTGGATCACTCGCTGGCAGTGGAACATCCCGGCTTTGAAGCGGATGCCTTCGAGAAAAACCGCGCCGTTGAAGACAGACGCAACGAAGACAGATTCCACTTTATCAACTGGACCAAGACGGCCTTTAAAAACGTCGATGTGATCCCGCCCGGTAACGGCATCATGCACCAGATCAACCTGGAGAAGATGTCCCCCGTGGTACAGAGCCGCGACGGCGTCGCCTTCCCGGACACCTGTGTCGGCACCGACAGCCACACGCCACACGTGGATGCCCTCGGGGTGATCGCCATAGGCGTGGGTGGCCTGGAAGCCGAAAGCGTGATGCTCGGCCGCGCCTCCTGGATGCGCCTGCCGGACATAGTCGGCGTCAAGCTGACCGGCAAGGCCGCTCCCGGCATTACCGCCACGGATATAGTGCTGGCGCTGACCGAATTCCTGCGTAAAGAGCGGGTGGTGGGTGCCTATCTGGAATTCTTCGGTGAAGGCGCCGCCAGCCTGACCCTGGGTGACAGGGCAACCATCTCCAACATGACTCCCGAATATGGCGCCACTGCCGCCATGTTCTATATCGATCAGCAAACCATAGATTACCTGCGCCTCACCGGCCGTGATGACCAGCAGGTGGCGCTGGTGGAGAACTATGCCAAGACCACGGGTCTGTGGGCCGACAGCCTCGAAGGCGCCGAATATGAGCGGGTGCTGGAGTTCGATCTCTCCTCCGTGGTGCGCAACATGGCCGGTCCTTCCAACCCGCACGCCCGTTTGGCCACCAGCGACTTGGCCGCCAAAGGCATTGCCGGCAAGGTAGAACAGCAAGAAGGCCTGATGCCGGACGGCGCAGTGATTATCGCCGCCATCACCAGCTGTACCAACACCAGTAACCCACGCAACGTGATTGCCGCCGGCCTTATCGCCCGCAACGCAGTGGAAAAAGGCTTGGTACGCAAGCCTTGGGTCAAGACCTCTCTGGCCCCCGGCTCCAAGGCGGTGGATCTCTATCTGCGCGAGGCAGGGCTATTGCCTTACCTGGAACAGCTGGGTTTTGGCATAGTCGCCTTCGCCTGTACCACATGTAACGGCATGAGCGGCGCGCTCGATCCCAAAATCCAGCAGGAAGTGATCGACAGAGATCTTTACGCCACCGCGGTATTGTCCGGTAACCGTAACTTCGATGGCCGAATCCACCCTTATGCCAAGCAGGCATTCCTGGCCTCGCCGCCTTTGGTAGTGGCCTACGCCATTGCAGGGACTGTGCGTTTCGACATAGAGAAAGACGCACTCGGCACAGATCAGAACGGCAACGCCGTAACCCTCAAGGACATCTGGCCCAGCGATGAAGAGATAGATGCCATCGTCAAGTCGTCGGTCAAGCCGGAGCAGTTCCGCAAGGTGTATGAGCCCATGTTCAATATCGCCGTGGAATACGGTGATGGGGTCGACCCTCTGTATGACTGGCGCCCAATGAGCACCTATATCCGCCGTCCACCCTACTGGGAAGGTGCCCTGGCCGGTGAACGTGCGCTCAAGGGGATGCGGCCACTGGCGGTATTGGGTGACAACATCACCACGGATCACCTGTCGCCATCCAACGCCATTCTGCCATCCAGCGCCGCCGGTGAATACCTGGCCAAGATGGGCTTGCCGGAGGAAGACTTCAACTCCTACGCCACCCACAGGGGTGACCATCTGACGGCTCAACGGGCCACTTTTGCCAACCCCAAACTGTTCAACGAAATGGTCAAGGACGACAGCGGCAAGGTGATCCAGGGCTCGCTGGCCCGTATCGAGCCCGAAGGGCAACAGGTACGCATGTGGGAAGCGATAGAAACCTACATGGAGCGCAAGCAACCCCTGTGCATCATAGCCGGTAAAGACTATGGCCAGGGCTCCAGCCGTGACTGGGCCGCCAAGGGCGTGCGTCTGGCCGGAGTCGAGGCGATTGTGGCCGAAGGCTTCGAGCGCATTCACCGAACCAACCTGATAGGCATGGGCGTGTTGCCGCTGGAGTTCTTCCCAGGGACCGACAGGCTGACTCTGGGCATAGACGGCACAGAAACCTTCGACGTTCTCGGCGAGCGCACTCCCGGCGCCACCCTGACCCTGTTGCTGCATCGCAGCAATGGCGAAACGGTGGAAGTACCTGTGCGCTGCCGCCTGGATACCGCTGAGGAAGTGACCATCTATGAAGCCGGTGGTGTACTGCAGCGTTTCGCGCAGGACTTCTTGCAGGGCAATGTTTAAGTCGGCCCTTGATGCGTGACCAAGTCGGCCATAGCCAAGGTTATGGCCGACTGATAAGAATATTTATGTCAAAGGATCCAATGCCATGGCATTTAAACCACAGATAAAAATCCCCGCCACCTATATGCGCGGCGGCACCAGTAAGGGAGTGTTCTTCCGCCTGGACGATCTGCCCGAGGCGGCCAGAGTGCCCGGCCCGGCCCGCGACGCCTTGTTGATGCGGGTCATCGGCAGCCCTGACCCCTACGGCAAACACACAGACGGCATGGGCGGCGCGACCTCAAGTACCAGCAAATGCGTGATCATGAATGCCAGCCAGGTTCCCGGTCACGACGTAGACTACCTCTATGGTCAGGTCTCCATAGATAAGCCCTTTGTCGACTGGAGCGGCAACTGCGGCAACCTTTCCACCGCGGCCGGCGCCTTTGCCCTGCATGCCGGTCTGGTTGCTCCGGAACGGGTACCGGAAAACGGCATCTGCGAAGTGCGGATTTGGCAGGCCAATATCGGCAAGACCATTATCGCCAAGGTGCCGGTCAGCGCCGGTGAAGTGCAGGAAACCGGTGACTTTGAGCTCGACGGTGTCACCTTCCCCGCCGCCGAAATTGTGCTGGAATTTATCGACCCTGCCGATGATGGTGAAGACGGCGGCGCCATGTTCCCTACCGGCAAGCTGGTGGATGAGCTGACGGTTCCCACCCAAGTACACCCCAGTGGCAAAATTCAGGCAACGCTGATCAACGCCGGGATCCCGACCATTTTCGTCAATGCCGCCGATCTCGGCTATCAAGGCACCGAATTGCAGCCGGAGATCAACGGCGATCCCGAGGCGCTGGCTCGCTTTGAGCTGCTTAGGGCACACGGCGCGCTGGCCATGGGGTTGATTAAGGATCTATCCGAAGCCGAAACCCGCCAACACACTCCCAAGGTAGCGTTTGTAGCCAAACCGCAGGCGCATCAGGTTTCCAGTGGCAAACAGCTGGCCGAAACCGATGTCGACCTCCTGGTTCGCGCCCTGTCCATGGGTAAATTGCACCACGCCATGATGGGCACTGCGGCAGTGGCCATAGGCACGGCCGCGGCTATCCCGGGCACCCTGGTTAACCTGGCGGCCGGTGGCGGTGAGCGCAGTTCGGTACGCTTCGGCCACCCATCTGGCACCTTGAAAGTCGGCGCCGAAGCCGAATTCAAGGACGGTCAGTGGCAGGTGACCAAGGCCATCATGAGTCGCTCGGCGCGCATCCTGATGGAAGGCGCAGTACGGATTCCGGACGACAGTTTCTAACAGTAGCTTGGTTTTCGATGGCAGTCGTTGATAACACTGCTGTCGATTGCCTCTCCCCTTTCCAAAAGGCTCCGCTTCCTCCCTTCCGGCGGGGCCTTTTTTCCTTTCTGTTATCAACTGGGCAACAAAGTAGGATAAAGTGCGATAAAGTTTGCCAAACTGAGAAAAGAAATCTGTTATAAAATAAATTCTCACCAATCAAAAACCTACTGAAAAAAGAGGGCCTCTTGTCTCGGATCTGCTGCCTACTCGCCGCGCTACTGTTATCTGTCTGCCTGTTTGAGCTCAGGGCAGAACCTGCGCCCCAGCTCAGATTCCAGCATGTCAGCAGCATGAATGGCCTGAATCAGAACAGCATCACCAGCCTCTACCAGGACAAGGCGGGCATTTTGTGGATTGGCACCCAGGATGGGCTGCACAGTTACAACGGCATCGAATTTACTCTGTTTCAACATGACCCCTACCACAGCCAGACATTGTCGGATAATCATGTCACCGACATACTGCAGGATAGCCGGGGACAGTTGTGGATAGGCACCTTCAACGGCGGACTAAACCGCCTGGATCTGCAGACGGGAGTATTCACTCCCGTTGGCCGTGACAAGGGGATCAACAGCAAAAGAATCAACCGTCTGACTCTGGTGGGTGAGACACTCTGGGTCGGAAGCGGCAATGGACTCTACGCCCTGGATACGGTCAGCGGCGAGCTGCATGAGTTGTCACTGGGGCAAAATATCAGCGCTGATATCCGGGTACTGACTCCCATAGGAAAAGATGCCCTGCTGATTGGCACCCAAAGTGATGGTTTGCTGGTTTTGCGTAATGAAGGACTCAAGCCCCTGCCCTTACCCGATGCCGAACATGGTCATCCGGTACAGGCCCGCCAGAGCGAAGATGGCGCCCTGTGGCTGGTTATCGATGATGCACTCTGGCGTTATCCGCCCGGGCTGAAAAACCCAGAGTTCATCTACCGGCTGCCAACGCCCAATCGGGGCATTCTGGAGTTTATCTTTGACAGCAGGGGCGGCATCTGGCTAGGGGGCCAACAGACGGGGCTTATCCAGCTACAACTTAAAGAAGGCCAGTGGCAAGCCAGGCACTATCGCTATGACCCATCCGATCCCAATAGCCTCAGCGATAATGATGTCTACAGCCTGCTGCAGGACAACAACGGTATTCTGTGGATTGGCAGCCTGTTTTCAGGCATAGACAAGGTGAACCTGGCCCGGCAGTACTTCGAGCATATCTACAACAATCAACAACCCCTGGAACGCCAGCGGGACAACAATATCCGCGCCATTTTCCGCTCCGGCGACGGCTTGCTGTATTTGGGCACCGACAGGGCCGGCTTATTTCATATGGATCAAGATGGCCGATTTTTCTCCCACAACAGCCAGCTCGCCAAACTACTTGGCCAGGATGAATCCTTTTTGGACCTCACTATCAGGGCGATTACCGAGGACAGCAGCCGGAGGCTATGGCTGGCCAGCAGTGAGGGCTTGATAAGACTGAACAAAAGCGGCCAAATGCAGCTGTATCGGCCCCTGGGCAACGAACCCGGTATTCGCGATTTGATCATCAGCCCAGATGAACAGATCTGGCTCGGTGCCGGCAACACTTTATACCATTTCGACCCGGATACCGGTGTTTTCCAGGCCCACTTTGTCAACGAGTATCTTGAAGAAGGGCCACAGTCGCAGATGATCCTCAGCCTGACCACGGCCAACAATGGCATCTGGGTCGGCACCACCAATGGCGCTTACTGGCTGCAACCTGACACCGGCCAACAACAGATCATCCGCGGTGATCGCCTGGCCAATCCCATGGTGCGGGATATTCTCAGAGACAGGGACGGCAATATCTGGTTTGCCACTCACGGTGGCCTCAGTCGCCTGCGCCAGGATGAGCTGCAACACTTCGGCCGTAATCAGGGATTACCGGGCAATACCGTCTATGCCATGGAGCAGGACAAGAGCGGCGACCTCTGGCTCAGCAGTAATTCAGGGATCAGCCGCTTTGCCATCGACAAGGAAAAGGTGCTGACCTTCAATGAATATGAAGGTTTGCAGGCGCTGGAATTCAACGGCAATGTCAGTTGGCAGGACAAGGATGGCAGTATCTGGTTTGGAGGCATCAATGGGTTGAACCATTTCTACCCTCAGCAGGTGCCCAAGGTACGCAAACAACCCAAACTGGCCCTGGCCGGTTACCGCCTGGGCAACAGCTATTTTCCCAGGCTGGATCTTGGCCATATACCCGAGCTGACGATTCCCTATAGTGAGCAGTTAATAAGCTTTGAGATCACTGCACTGGATTTTGCCTATCCCCAACGCCACAGATTCAGCTTTTTCCTTGAGGGCAGGGACAAGAGTTGGCATCCGGCCCAGTCGCTGCACGAGATCAGCTATACCAATTTGGCGCCCGGCGACTATCGGCTGTTTGCCCGCCATCAGTTGCAGCACAATCCCGAAGGACATGAGCAACTGTTGTTAAAACTCACAGTGCTGGCTCCTTTTTACCGCACCACCCTGGCTAATCTGTTTTATCTGGCACTGGCGCTGTTGTTGTTTGGCCTCTGGCTAAGGCGTTTCCTGTCGCAACGTCGTCTCGAGCAGCAAACACAGTCCAATATCCAGCTTTCTGAAGAGAGGCTGAAACTGGCGCTCTGGGGCTCGGGTGACCGGATGTGGGACTGGCAGTTGAAAGACGATCGCTTCTTCGTTACCGGCCCCAAACAAGGCTCAGAAACACCACTGGAAACCAACGCCAGTCGGCAGATGGCGCTGGTACATCCCGACGACAGACCCCATGTTCAAGCGGCACTGGAGAGCTACCTCCAGGGGGATGCCGAATTCTTCGAGGCCGAGTATCGTATCAAGCTTGGCAACACGCACTGGGGCTGGGTGTTGGATCGCGGAAAAATAGTCGAACGCGACCGTAGTGGCAAACCTCTTCGCCTGGCGGGCACCTACACGGATATCAGCATGCGCCGTGGCCAGGAAGAGGCGCTGCGGCTATCGTCCCAAGTACTGGAAAGCATGAATGAGTCTGTGGTGGTCTGCGATCTCAACTACCGCATCATCTCGGTCAATCCGGCGTTTTGCAGCACTACCGGCTTCAACGAACAGAAGATCTCCGGCAAGTCTTTCCTGTTCCTGACCCGAGGACTCTACGCCAGAAGCTTCTATCAGCAGATAGAGCATCAATTGCTGAACCAAAAACACTGGTCCGGTGAAGTGCAGATCCGCACCCACAGCAAGCAGCCGCTGCTGGTATGGATGGAAGTCAATCAGGTGCTCAACAGCCAGGGCGAAGCCAGCCATTTCGTGGTGGTATTTACCGATATCACAGACCGCAAACAGGCCGAGGAAGACCTGCGCCTGTTGGCCAACTATGATCAGCTCACCGGCCTGCCCAATCGCACTTTGTTCCAGGACAGACTGGATCATGCCCTGCGCCAGGCGCACCGTAACCGTAACATGGTCGCCCTGCTGTTTCTGGATCTGGACAGGTTCAAACACATTAACGATTCTCTGGGCCATCATGTGGGCGATCAACTGCTGAAAGCGGTTTCCTCCAGACTGACCCAAGCGATAAGAGATGGAGATACGGTTGCCCGCCTGGGCGGTGACGAGTTCATCATCATCCTCGAAGGCCTGCAAAAAACCAAGGCGGCGACCGTTATCGCCGAAAAACTGCTGGCGGCATTCGAGCGCCCCTTCGCACTGGAGAACTTCAGCCTCAATGTTTCACCATCCATAGGCATCAGCCTCTATCCGGATGATGCCGAAGAAGCACTGGAATTGCTGAAGTTTGCCGATACCGCCATGTACCATGCCAAGTCGCTGGGGCGCAATAACTTCCAGTTCTACACAGCTAAACTCAACGCCTATGCGGTGCGTCATGTACAGCTGGAAGCCGGGCTGAAACAGGCGCTGGATCGCGACGAATTCTATCTGCTGTACCAACCCAAATTCTGCGTCCATACCGGTAAACTCACCGGCATGGAGGCCCTGCTGCGCTGGGAAAGCCAGGATCTGGGGCCTATTTCTCCGGCGGAGTTTATTCCGCTGGCCGAGGAAACCGGCCTGGTCAACGCCATAGGTCAGTGGGTACTGCTGAGTGTCTGTAGTCAACTGGAGCGCTGGCAGAATCAGGGGCTGGAAGCGGTTCCGATAGCGATCAATATCTCCGCCAAACAGCTGCAGACTGACATTATTTCCAGCATAGAGGTTGCTCTTGCCATGCATGGTCTGGCTGCAGATCTACTTGAGATAGAGCTGACAGAGTCAGCGGTGATGCAGCAACCGCTGGAATCAGTGGAAATACTCAATCAACTGAAGGGACTGGGGTTAAGCCTGGCGGTCGATGACTTCGGAACCGGCTACTCCAGTCTGGCCTATCTCAAGCGTTTCCCGCTGAACACCTTGAAGATTGACCGCGAGTTTGTCCGTGATATCACCAAAGATCCTGATGATGCCGCCATTACCAGCGCCATCATAGTCCTGGCTCACAGCCTGGAGTTACAGGTGGTGGCAGAAGGGGTAGAAACCCAGGCCCAGCTTAACTTCCTCGCCGCCCAGGGCTGCGATCAGGCCCAGGGCTTCCTGCTGGGGCGCCCAATGACAGAAGCGCAAGCACAAGCATTACTCGGCCGAAAATAGCATCACCCCATAAAAAACGCGGCTCAAATGGCCGCGTTTTATCAATAATTAGTTATTGGCTTATGCCTTCTCCAGCCTGGGCACTTTGCAAACCCAGCCTTGAGGGCCTTGTCTGTGCCCTTTCTGGATTTCGGTGAAGATTCGATAGATGCGACTGACATGTTCACCCACCTTGCCGTCACCAACAGTGACCACCCGGCCATCTTCAAAAATGTAGGAGCCGACCGGAGAAACCACGGCTGCTGTGCCGAAACCGCCGGCTTCGATGATCTCGCCCGACTCGACACCTGCAATAAAATCATCCAGTTTGACCTGCTCCTGGCGGACATCACAGCCAAGCAGTGGCGCCAACTCAATAATAGACTGTGAGGTGATCGACTTGAGAATGGTATCGGTAAACTCAGGGATGATCACTGTGCCATCCTTGAGTATATGGAAGTGGTTCATCGCCCCGGCTTCTTCGATATATTCATTGGTCGAGTCCAGGTACAGCACCTGGGAAGCACCGTGAGCCGCAGCCGCCTTACCGGCACGCAGTGAAGCGGCATAGTTGCCGGCGGCCTTGGAGGCACCGGTACCACCGGATACTGCACGGTGGAATTCTTTACTGATCAGCAGGCGAATGGCGTTGAGGCTCTCACCATAGTAGGCACCGCTGGGGCTCATCACCACACAGAAGGTGTAGCGGTTGGCCGGGCTGACTGACAGTCTGTCTTCGGTGGCAAAAATAAAGGGCCGAATATAGAGGCAAGCTCCCTCCTGCATGGGGAACCAGAGACGGTCGACATCGATAAGGGCATTGATCGCCTTAAGCTGCATGGCTTCATCAATATTGGGAATACAGACGATATCGGCAGAGCGGTTCATGCGTTCGGCATTCTTGTTGAGACGGAAGGTATAAATCTCACCGTCTTCATGCATAAAGGCCTTGGCGCCCTCAAAAATACTCTGACCATAATGCAGCGCCATCGCGCCGGGAGCCATCTCAAACGGACCGTAGGGGACGATGCGGGGATCCCGCCACTCGCCATCATAATAATCCATCATGAACATATGGTCGGTGCGCAGACGACCAAAGCCAACATTACCTTCAGGGCAAAACTGCTCTGAGCGACGCTCTGCGGCGGGCTTTAACTGATACTTGATTTCCATTGCTTACCACCTTGACTATTGTTCAAGCAGACTAGGGAGCGCCCGGAATAATGTCAAGAGGACCAAGGCCTGTGTCCAGCAGGAGTACTGTAAAAAATTTAGTCATCAAATATCGGTAAGTTCCCCCTGGGGAGCTAAGCGGGAAAAGTCGCCGCCCTCTTCAGGGCTGACCAGAGTAAACAGCCCTGCATCCCTGTGCCGCTTAAGCAAGAGATCCACTTCTAAAGTGGCGTCCTCCTTTAACAGCCTGGATACCGCGCCGGCATCAGACTGGAACTCAACCGCACGATAATAACAGGCGCCATCATCGGGGCGCGGTACCAACTTAAAGCCGATTTTCCCTTGAGGCAGGGTCTGCATCTTGGCGGCATCCAGATACAGGGTCAGGCAGTTGAGGCTCTGCTGGTTGCGCTGCTTATCCTGCATAAAGCCTCTTGGCAGAATACCCGGCAGATACTGCTCGCCACTGAGCAGATAAAAATCGAAATCCTCTATGGCGGCGCCGGTATCATCCCACACCCGAATCACCAGCATGGTGTAACGCTTCTTGGTGGTCCGGCTTTGGGTTTGCCGCGTAAGCTCCTGACAGGCACGGCGGTAAGCCTCTACCGAGTCGACCTTCAACCAATTCAGAATCGCCTGCACTACCGGCTTGTTGGCAGCGTTTCTACGACTGACGGAACGCATGATCCCCATTTTCTCTTTGCTGTGGCAGGCCTTGGGAATAATGCCGAAGCCACTGACAGGGGCCTGAATGAAACTTTCCGGCGCCAGCTTGGCCACGCAGGCACCATCAAAGCTGTCACATTCCTGTACCTGCTCCACCAATTGCAACCGAGCATAATTCATATTCGCCGCGGCTACCCGCACGACACCATCCGAGCCCGGCTCGGCGGTATAGGAGTTGAGATAATCATAGAGGGACGCATCTATACTTTCGCCGGTCAGCACCAAGGGCCAAAGCCGAGCGGCCTCAAAATCATAGTTCAACCAGGCTTTACTTAAAGCAGCCTGCCCCAGGCTGCCCAGCTCCAACCAGTCGAGGATCTTCTGCCCCGGCTCCAATCCATCGAACCAGGCCTTAATCCTGGCGAGGCGCGACTTGCCAAGCTGTGCCAAGGCGGAGCCGTGGTTGGCTGGTGCCAGCATGATCATATGAGTCACGGGACAAGCCGCCAACTTTTGGGCTCCGAAGAAGGTCTCCAACCAGCAACGTATCACGGCTGCTCCAGTGCTGTGGGTGATCACCGCGAAAGCTTCATCCCCCAGCACTTCACGTCTGGCAGCCTCGAAGGCCAGCGCAACGTCCTCCAACTTCACCTGGTCCTGAAAACTGATATAGCGTCCCAGGTGCAGATGACTCACCTCAAGCTCAGTGTCTGCCAGCTTGGCCAATGCCTGCGGCAAATAACCATAGGTCTCTGTGGACGTCACACTCCAGCCGTGTACAAATACCAGTCTCATCCCTTTTCCCTCAGGTTAACAGTCTATTTTTCGACCACAAACCCATCACTGACCCACAACAATTGGAATTTCTAACATCAGGTTTTTTAACACAAAAAGCCAATACATACGATTAAAAACCCGATCCAGCTCTCATTCAGGTGGAGTTCAGTAAAGCGGTCCTAACCTGCCGATGAACACAAGTTGACCCGGCTTAAAAACAGCCATCCGGACTTTCCCGGATCCAGGAGTAAATTATGAAAATTCAATCTCTAGTACTGGCTTCCGCTGCGGCTCTCGCTTTCTCAGCCCCTTCTTTTGCAGCTGACTGGTTTGTTGGCGGCGGTGTTGGTGCGCAGCAAAATGACTACTCTCATAAACCCACTGATGGCGGCAAGTTCAGCGATGATGATCGCAATGCCGTCTACATGCTGCGTGGTGGTGCCTTCCTGACCCCCAACCAGCGTCTTTACGCGACGTACAGCTACAACAGCGATGACTTTGCCAAGCAGCAGATGGGACTGGTTTCCTATGACTACCTGATAGGTTTGGATCAGGCCAACAAACTGAACTGGTTTGTCGGTGCCAGCGCCGGTATCAACCACACGGCACCGGACAGCGGTGCCCTGGAATCAGACAATAATTTTGTCTGGGGTGGTCAGACAGGTCTGGTGTATAAGCTGAGCGACAATCTCAATACCGAGATAGGTTATCGCTATCTGAAGCAAGACTATGACAACAAGATAGACTCAGGCAAATATGCACTGGATAACACCCAGCAACTGTACCTGAGTGTCGACTATCGATTCTAGCCAAACTCCAGCCTCTAAAAAGCCCCATTTATGGGGCTTTTTGTTTAATATCTCTTCTTGAATCGAGTGGCATGGTTAACAGCCACGACGATACAGCGACTTTAGCAAGCCACTCCCCCACCAAGTTCATGTCTCACAATTTACTGCAAGTTATTTTGGTATAAGTGAAAATTCGAACTACTTTTATACCATTCTGCATGGAAGCAGGTGCAACTTTGGATAGCTCAAGCTTCCATCTGGAAGCGCATTATTTAACTTCAAACTAAAAGACCAAGATATGAAACCTTACCAAGCCATAGATTGCGGCCGCTATGATTACCTGGAGCTGGCCTGTATTCGCGGTTATCCGCTGAAAATAGAGCTGTTGCAAGGAGAGATACTGCATGGCAAGGCGCTGATCACCGAGACCCGTCCCGACAAGAGCGAGTGGCTGCTGGTGCAAACGGCCACCAGCAACCGCGCCATTCGAATGGATCAACTGCTGGCTATCACACCTGAGCAGGAAGGCGCCGAGTTTGGCCGAGTGCTGATTGCCTCGGCAGGCTGTGAGATTTAAATCGCCGCAATAACCGAGACTTCCACCAGATACTCGGGTTCGGCAATAGCCGCCTCCACACAGGCTCTGGCCGGTGCATGCCCCGCCGGTAGCCAGGCATCCCAGATGGCATTCATGGCATCATAATCGCTCATCTGTTTCAGGTAGATAGTCGCAGAGAGGATCCGCTCACGACTACTGCCAGCCCGCTTGAGCAGTTCATCCACCTCTTCGAGCATGGTACGGGTCTGCTGCTGAATATCGGCAAACTTATCCTTGGCAACCTGACCACAGAGATAAACCGTGTTGTTGTGGATCACTATGCTGCTCATGCGCGGATTGGTATCGATACGTTTAATTGTCATCGGCTTGGTTCCAGGTGAAAACCGTTATTTTATCCGGCAAAAGTCGGCTTGGGACAGTTGTGGTTCAGATAAGTGAAAAAAACTGCCAAACAGCCAATTTTATCGCATATTTTTTGGACACTTGGAGATAAGAGCTATTCCTTAAGCCAGCGGCACTGATAGAATCAATATCTCATTCGCCCAACTATTTAAGGACTCCTGTATGAGCCTAGAATTACTGTCCAAACTGGAGACCAAGATCCAGGCCGCGCTCGAAAATATTGAGCTTCTGAAAATGGAGCTGGAAGAAGAAAAGCAGAAGAATGCCCATCTGATAGAGCAAAACCAACAACTTCAGCAAGATCTCAACTCGTGGAACGAGAAAGTCACCGGCCTTGTTGGTCTGCTCAACGACGAAGTCAACTGAATCTAAACGGTTTTAGCTTGGCTATTCTGAGTTTCAATGAGTTCGTTCAATTCCATGATAGCCTGCTTTACCTTTGGCAGGCTTTTTCTCGGCAGCAAAAAGCGCCCTTTATCAAACTCTAATCTTCCCAGATCTTTCACCCAGACGGCGCCGGTCAAGAATATCCTTACGTGTTTGACAATCAGCTTGGGAGCATAGACAGGAAATACACGCACGAGAAACCTCCTTTAGTTGATTTCCGATCCCGAAGTTTTGACCCCCCAACCCGGTGGAAGGTTTCATTTCAATCCGGGAAAATGAGTCAAAATTCGCAACTATGCGCCTTTGTTCTAAAAATCTTGCTGTTATACCTCTCGCCCAGGTGAATTAGTCAATAAAGCAACACTTGCCAATTTTTTGACGCGCTGCTAGAGTAAAGCCGTTACTCAGGGTAAAAACTGAGCCCTATGGCTCTAATCCGTGCTTCTTGCGACCAGGGAGTACGGTTTTTTTTTGCTTTATGCCCAGCTGTTTTCCGGGTAACAAAAAAGGGCCATTAAGGCCCTTTTTTGTATTTAGATGCTAAATTATTTCAGCTGAGTCAGATAGATAGCAATATCCAACATCTCGTCATAAGACTTGATGGCACCGGTTTCAACCCGATACTTACCATTCACCACCAACGCTGGAACACCTGAGATCTTGGCGTTTTCTGTGTTGCGCTTCATGTTAGCCACCATGCTGTTGACCATAAAAGAGTTGGCCGCAGAATCAAACTGCTTGGGATCCACACCATTGGCAACAAAGATAGCCTTGATGTCGTCACGATTGGTGAAATGCTGCTTCTTGTCCTGAATCGCGCTGAACATGGCATGATTGACCTTATCAGACACCTTCAGTACTTCGGCAGTGGCGAAAGCACGGGACATCTCAACACCCATCTCGCGGCCGATAAAGTCGACATGGTTTTGCTCAAAAGCCACACCTTCGGGCAGACGAGCCTTCAGCTTGGGGATCACGTTCTTTTCAAAGTTATAGCAATGAGGACAGTAGAAAGAGAAAAACTCTGTGATTTCAGGCTTGGCGGAGGCGGGGCCTTCACTAACCACAGTATAATGCACGCCTTCTTTGTACTGGGCCGCTGTGGCCGCCAGGGGAAGCAGCAAAAATGCCGCCGCCAACATCAGGATTTTCTTCATTGGAGTTCCTTGTTTATTAAAATTTCAGCCAACACTGCTGGAGTTGCTGAATAACATAATCTTCTTTTTGAGTCGAACTCAAGCTCTGAGTTCCCTTTTTGTTAAATCCAAATGCCGGGCGGCCATATCCTCAACGCCCGGCACTCGTTCGATGCAGCCTCAATAAAGAATAAGACTCAGTGGTGCTTCATCCAGGCGCTGTTGCTGTTCTTTAAAGGCTTGCAACTGCTGTTGCCAGTATTCTTCGGTCGCAAACCAGGGGAAGTGGCGCGGAAACGCGGGGTCGTCCCAGCGCTTGGCCAGCCAGGCGTTGTAATGCAGCATTCGCAGAGCCCTGAGTGGCTCTATCAACTGCAGCTCTTTGGTATCGAAGTTGGAGAAGGCCTCGTAGGCCTCCAGCAAGACTTCCAACTGCAGCGTCTGTTGCTGCCTATTGCCAGACAGCATCATCCACAGATCCTGCACCGCAGGGCCGTTGCAGGCATCGTCGAGATCGACAAACCCAGGGCCATTGGGGGTCCAGAGAATATTGCCGGGATGCAGATCGCCATGCAGACGCATACTCTGGTATTCGATACCTTGCCAACGCCGCTGCAGCTCAGAGAAGAGACTTAACGCCGCCTCGAGCAGATGTTCCCGCAAAGCGTTCGGGATCAGCTCTGTGCGCTGCAATTGCTCCAGCGCCGGAGTACCAAGGGTTGTCGGCGTCAGATTCAGGCGCTGTTTGAACAGGCTGCCACGGGAATACTGGTGCAAACGGCCGATAAACTGGCCGGCGCCCTCTATCTGATCCAGGTTGTCCACCTCAAAGCTGCGACCCCCTATGGAAGGAAACAACGCAAAACGCCACTCTTTGAAGTGATGCAGACTGCAGCCGTCGAGCACCACAGGGGCGGCAATGGGGATCTCGGCTTCGGCCAACTCGAACGTAAATTCATGCTCTTCCACAATTTGGGCATCGGTCCAACGCTCGGGGCGATAGAACTTAACCACGTACCTCTGGCCACGATCGCAACGAAACTGATAGACCCGGTTCTCATAGCTGTTGAGTGGCGTTAGCCCCGTCTCGGGGTAAATCGCCAGACTTTCGATGGCATCCAAAATCAGTTCAGGGGAAAGATCCCGATAATGAAACGCCGCCGTGGCCTGCTTTTCTGTCATGCCTGTGACTCCAGTAAATGCTTCAGGTATACCAACACATCCCAGTCTTGTTCACTCTGGCAGCTCAACCAGCACACATCGCCGTAGAACTCATAGTTGAGCCACAAGAGACTGCCTTCAAAATCCAGCAGCCATTGGTGACGATCAGCCCCCCATTGCCGCTCCAGCACCTTGGCATCGAGCGCCCGGCACAGGGGCTCGGCAAAGCTGTCGAAGGCTTCGAACTCGACCCCGGCCGTCATCGACAGGGTTTTATGCTCGGGATCCAAGCTAAGATTTTGATACTGCATTTTTTAATCCTATTTCTTAACTACTGCAGGACATGATCAACCCCTGACCCCAATCCGGTGGTCGCTTGGCATACTCCTGCATCTCAGGCTGTTCATCGAACGGGCGTCTGAGGAGCTGGTGCAACTGCTCAAGCGGCTGGGTATTGCCCTCCTCTTCGATGGCAATGATCGCTTCCTGAGCCAGATAGTTGCGCAAGATATATTTGGGGTTGTGGGCCCGGCGCTCGGCCTGCCACTGCTCAAGTCCCTGGCGAGTATCGATACGGCACCGGTACTCGGGCAGCCAATCATCCCAGCCCTGACGATTGATAAAATCATCCCTCAGACTGCTGTTTTCTGCCTTGGGATCCAGCTCGCCAAAGCGGCGCAGGCTCTGGGTGTAGTCCAAGGCGTTTTGTTCCAACAAGCCGGTAAAGGCGCCGATAAGCGCCAGGTCCTTGTTGTCCTGCTCCAGCCGGGCATCAAGGCTTAAATCTTCGGCCAAAGGTGCCAGCCCCAACTTGGCGCGCATCAAACCAAGATATTGCTGCACTAACTCATGCTGATAGCTATTGAGCGCGGCTATCAAATCATCGGAAGCCAGCACTGGCGTCAACGCCTGCGCCAAACGTTGCAGGTTCCACAAGCCGACGCCGGGTTGCTGACCGAAGGCGTAGCGTCCCTCGGGATCAGAATGGTTACAGATAAAGTCTTCCTTGAAGGTATCGAGGAAGGCGAAGGGGCCAAAGTCGAAGCTGTCACCGAGAATCGACATATTGTCGGTATTCATCACCCCGTGGGCAAAGCCCACCGCTTGCCAGTGGGCTATCATACGCGCGGTATCACGTACCACCAGAGCAAACCAGGCCTTGTAGCCCTCATAGTCCAGGCTGAGCTGGGGATAATGTTGGCTCAGGGTGAAATCGAGCAGCTGCTTGAGCTTGTCGGCCTGACCCTTCTCGCTGTAACAGAAATACTCGAAGTGGCCAAAACGTATATGGCTGCGGGCCAGGCGCACGGTAATGGCGCCTTTTTCCAGCGACTCGCGCCACACCGGCAGCTCAGAGCCGATCACCGCCAACGCCCTGGTGGTGGGCACGCCCAAATGATACAGCGCCTCGGAAACCAGAAACTCGCGCACCGCAGAACGCATCACTGCACGGCCATCACCGTGACGAGAGTATGGCGTGGGTCCCGCGCCCTTCAAGGCCAAATCCCAGGCACCGTCAGGCCCCTGCGCCTCACCGAGAATGATCGAACGGCCATCGCCCAACCTGGGGCTGTAGCCGCCAAACTGATGTCCACTGTAGACTTGGGCGTAATATTCGGCGCCCGGCATTCTCTGGTTGCCGGCGAGTTGCGGCAGCAGGGTTTCATTGGGGGCAGTCAGGCCCAAAAGCGCCGCCGCATCATCACTCCAGGCTAACCAATGGGGCGAAGGTAGCCCGGCAGGCAGTACCTGCTGGTAAAATCCCGCCAGGCGGGTGAAGTAATCCTGTTTAAATTTCATGTCCCTTAGGGGCCGTTATTGTGCCATTGGTCACAGATTATCATATCCCTGTCGTCGAGACGGCAGTTGTGACCACACTCGAAGCTGCCCTTGCCCTCATTGAGGCGCTGCATGCCTCTGCCCTTGTCCTGGCACTGCTGCAGGGTTTGATAATAACCGGCAATGGCGTGGTAACGATCCAACGTCTCGGCCGTTTGCGGCTCGACGTCCGACTTATCTCTATTCGGCTGCTGTATATCCGTATCCGGATAGTAAAACAGGGTCCATTGCGGCTGCTTGCTGCAGGCTGCCAGCAGCAACAGCGAAGTGAGGGCAACCCATAAAGTCGCTGGTTTCATTGCGGCTCTCCATCAATAAAAAAGCGAACCCGCAGGCTCGCTTGGGAAGGAGTGAAAAAGCACTTTGCCCTTCACTCCTTGCTTGATTCTACACATTGAATCGGCTTTTGTACTCAGGCTGAGGCTTTATCTCTGGCCTTTTCTATCCGCTTGATACGACCTTCAAAGCCCGTAACTGTGCCATCTTCCAGCCCATATTCAATCGCCTTGTTGCAAAGAGCTATGGCGGCATCGAAACGACCTGCATCGCTGCACAGGGTAGAAAGCTGCATAAATCCTGTGCCCTTGAACTCGGCCTTGGGTGATTTGCTGAGTACTTTCTCCCGACTGGCGGCAAACAGGGCGCTATATGCGGTATCGTACTCTTGCCCCAACTGCAGATACTTGCTGTTTTTCCGCTGCTTGTAGCATTCACCTATCACGGCCAGTAAAGCATCATGCGCTTCGATAGCGCCTTCAGAGGCCTGATACTGTTCCATCGCCCGCTTGAGGGTAATATTGCCCCAACTGATATCCGGCGCAGCCGCCTTGACTGGCGCTCTGGCTCTGGCTCTGGCTCTGGCTCTGGCTCTGGCTCTGGCTCTGGCTCTGGCTCTGGCAGGACAGTCTCGACCTCGGCACGGCCAACTTCCACCTCTGGGGCGATATTTTCCGCTCGAGGTTCAAGCTCAGGCGATTCTGCGACCGCTTGCTCAGCCGATGGCTGAGGCTTGGGTTCGGCTTGCTCTTTCGATTCGGCAAAGTCCAGATCGACACTCTGGTGCTCCTCCTGAGTCTCGTTTTCCGTCTCGGCCTGTGGCGCCTGAGGCATGGCCGAAGCTCTGTCTTTGAGCTTAAGCGCCTCATCACGCTCCTCTTTTGCCAGCCGCTGCGCCCGGTTATAGAGGAAAATACCCGCTGCGACCAACAGTACTACGACCAGGATTTTAAACATCTTCGTCCACCATTTCTTGAGTGCCGGGCCAACTGGCGGCCCTGTTTTGTGGTATTGGCAATCCGCCAAAGCCACCCCGCTCTGCACAGAGTTTAACCGATATTAATAGAGTATCGTCTTAGTATAAATCAAGTATTTATGCTTTTTCTGCTCGCTTTTAGGCGCTTTTTGCAATTGAAACTCAGTCTGTGAAGCCTGGCGCGCCATCGACAGATACAAGCTGGTACACTCCTAGGGTTTTGATCCCAAGAATGGCAAACAAGGATTCAGATGCAAAAATTACTGATAGTGGCTCACGCCAGCCCTTATGGCACAGAAAAATTATTCAACACTCTGCGTATCGCCCTGGCGCTGAAAGACCAGGAGCAGACCGAAGTGGAGCTCAAGTTATTCCTGATGTCAGACGCTGTCTTTGGCGCAGTAAAAGGTCAGAATACCCCTGATCTCAGCTACAACCTGCAGCAGATGTTTGAAATCCTTACTGCTCAGGGTGTGCCCTTGCTGCTGTGCAAGACCTGTGTTGAAGCCCGCGGCGTAGTGGCCGACATGCTGCTGGACGGTGCCGCCATTGGCACACTCGGCGATTTGAGCCGCTGGACCCTGGAAGCCGACAAGGTTATCCATATCTAGGGTCAACTTGTCATTTGACCTTGGGTGCGCATAAAGCTTCATTTTGTGCGCACCTTCATAATTCCTGCCACTGACTTTGAACCCTGCCCCGCCTCAGGACTAAGATGACCATAGTTGAGTTATTTACTAAGGTAAGGCTATGGAACTGCTGCAAGGAAAACTACTGACCGAATTCCGCACTGTTTCTGCCATGGTGTGGATCTACTGCCGTGACCATCACCCCAGAACTGAAGATGGCAGCCTCTGCCCCGACTGTCAGGCCTTGATGGAGTACGCTCACACCCGCCTCGACCGCTGCCCCTACGGTGAAAGCAAGCCCACCTGCAACAAATGCCCGGTACACTGCTACAAACCTGAACCCAAAGAACAGATGCGTCAGGTGATGCGTTACGCCGGTCCCAGAATGCTGTTGAGCCACCCGATACTGGCACTGCGTCACCTCTGGTGCGAGCGCAAAGCCGCACCGGGAAAGCCTCCGAAGGACGCCTCCAACCGCCATAAGCGCATGCAGTGCGCCAAAAACTGACTATTTTTTGTTGCACCCCTCAAGCGGCTGAGATAAGAATGTCGTTAAGGGGGCCAGATGACTGCATTCAGCGACATTTTTACCCAAGCTTACTGGTGGCTGTCGCTGCTTGGAGGCCTGCATTGCCTGGCATTGTCCATCTACGCCCGCTTTGTCTACCAGGACAGCCATAGCCAACGTCGGCTGCTCGCCGGCATCTTTGCCTTGATGGCACTCTATTTCTTTACCGGCCTGTTCAATAGTGACAATACCCCGGCACCTATCCATTTGCTGTTTCTGTTATTACTGCCGATGTACTTCCTGTTGATGCCGGCACTGTATCAATACCTGAAGCAACAACTCAGGCCGACTGTAGATGCAAGGTTGCCGCTCAAACATCTGTTGCCGTCCATACTTGCCATGTTTCTGGTGGTGTTGCTGTGGCTATTCAATCCCAGCCTGGTCACTGGCGTGGCTCTACTGGGCTACCAGCCCAGCCTGAGTTGGGGTTCCCTGCTGTTGCCACTGTTGCTGTTACTGCAAACTACCCTGTACCTGGTATTGGTGCTGCAGCTGATGAAGCGCCACTTTCATGCATCGGCTCAGCTGGACAACAGATTGCAACAGCTGCGCAGTAACTGGCTGCTGGTATTGACCCTGGCACTGATACTGACCTGGTTGGTTCGTAACATTGCCGTGCTCTTGACTCTGTTTCTCGGCGATCAGTTCTCGGCTGTGGCGCAGGCAATCCCGAGACTGGCACTGCTACTGACCCTCTATCTGCTGGCCATCTACGGCCTCAATCAGCTCACCCGCGCCGCCTATCTGCGTGGACGCGAATCCCGTGCTCAAGCCGCCTCTGTACCCAAACAGCCTCTCGATAAGGAAGAGCTGGATTTTCTCAATGAGATACTGCACGAAAAAAAAGATAAGTAACATCGCCCAGGCTGTGACCTTTACGTTAATCTAATGCGGCTTTTAATAACAAAAACAAAGGAACAGAGATGGGATTGCCTAACAGCTACAGCCTGCTGGCCCTGTGCCTTATCGGTATGGGAACCCAGGTATTGGCCGCAGAGCGGCAGCATAAAATAACCAACCAGGACTTTTTCGAGATAGCCAACATGGGCCAGGTAGTGCTCAGCCCGGATGCCAAAATGGCCGCCTGGCTGGAATCGCGCTGGGACAAAAATCTGGATAAGGCCCAGAAAGACATCTGGCTGGTCGACAGCAAGAGCCGCCAGAGCAAACGACTGACCTTCAGCAACGAGAGTGAAAGCGCTATCAGCTGGAGCCCGGATGGCCAATATATCTACTTTCTCAGCAGCCGCGGCCATGCCGAGCAGCCGGCGCCCTTCAACGCCAAACCGCAAATTTATCGTCTCTCTATCCAAGGTGGTGAAGCTGTTCCCGTTACCCAAGAGGCCGGTGGCGTCAAGAGTTACCAGCTGAGTGACGATGGCAGCCAGCTCTATTTCCTGACCCATAAGACCCTGACAGACAAAGATCCCTGGGCCGGTATGCGCGCCGCTCACCAAGGCCCTGAGTATGCTCACGGCAGTCGCGATACCAATCCCCTGTACCGCCTGGATCTGAACCATTTTCGCAAGCAGTTGCTGCTGGATGATGACAAAGTGGTTTGGGAGTTCAGCGTCAGCCATGATGGCAATAAACTGGCGCGGATCACCACAGAAGACAACGAGTTGGTCAATCTGGAAGGTTGGTCCCAGGTAGAAGTCTTCGATATCAAAAACGCCGGCAGCCTGGTTCTGGCCGACAAGCTTTGGCGTGAACAGGCGCCCTCTCCTTACGGCTGGCTGCTGGGGCTGAGTTGGGCCGAGGATAACCGCCGTCTCGCCTTCAGAATCGATTTCGACGGCCATCCAGGCAGGCTGTTTATCAGTGATACCAGTAAACCCGAACAGGCACCTTTGAGTGTTAAACGCCAGGGTGATATGACACTCAGCGGCGGCGACATCCATTGGCGTCCGGGCAGTGAAGAAATCTGCTATCGCGGCGCCGATCATGCGCTGGTACGCCTCTACTGCACTGAAATCAATGACCTGGAACAGGGTGACACCCGGACTCTGCTGCAGGATGATACCGTCATCGGCAGTTACAGTTTCAGTCACAACGGCAAGCAACTGGCGTTCAGCCATAACGGCCTGGATCACTTCTACGATCTGTTCATCGCCAACGCCGAGAAGCGCAAAGCACCGGCCAAACGCCTGACCAATATCAATCCGCAAACCGATTCCTGGTTGCTGCCACAACTGAGCATAGTCAAGTGGCAAGCCGCCGATGGCACTCAGGTTGAAGGCATACTGGAATTACCACCCGGCTACCGCAAAGCCGATGGCCCCCTGCCACTTGTTGTGCAAATTCACGGAGGCCCCACTGCCGCTACCCCGTTTGCACTGCAACACAGATCCTATGGCCGTGCCACTTTCGCCGCCAACGGCTGGGCCTTGTTGTCGCCCAACTACCGCGGTTCTACCGGTTATGGCGACAAGTTCCTCACTGATCTGGTGGGCCATGAACACGAGATTGAGGTAAACGACATCATGGCCGGTGTGGACAAGCTGATTGCCGAGGGCCTGGTCGATGCCGACAAGCTGGCCGTCATGGGCTGGAGCAACGGCGGCTATCTGACCAATGCACTTATCGCCAGTAGCGACAGATTCAAGGCCGCCAGTTCAGGGGCCGGGGTATTCGATCAGCGCCTGCAATGGATGCTGGAAGACACGCCCGGACATGTGGTCAACTTTATGCAGGGCTTGCCATGGGAAAAACCCGAGGCTTATACCCATGGCTCGTCGCTGACGCATGCAGACAGAATAAAGACCCCGACACTTATCCATATCGGAGAGAAAGACGCCAGGGTACCTTTAGGGCACGCCCAGGGGCTATATCGCGCCCTCAAGCATTACCTGAATGTGCCGGTGGAACTGATTACTTACCCGGGTGAAGGCCATGGTTTGAGCCGCTACAAGCACAAACAAGCCAAGATGGACTGGGATCAGGCCTGGTTTGAACATTATGTTCTCGGCAAACCCTTTCCTTAGCAGTGCTGTATAGGAGATGGGTTAACTGAACTCTGGCTGACATTCACTCCAAAAAGCGCTGTTATCGGCGCTTTTTTAGTCTCCCCCTCTGTATTTTTGCTGCCGGACAAGTAAGCTCAAGAGTACCTACAGGTACCCAGTCTCTCATTGACGGGGAGCTTAAGACTCTCAATTTGGAGGTTCATCATGAAAGCCATTTCAAGTACCTTGTTTGCCTTATTAGCCCTGGCGAGCAGCCTGCTGCTGATCCCGACGGCCAGTGCCAATGACAGCTACAGCAGTGCCATAGCTACCTTCAAACAAGCCAGTGAAACCCATAAATTCTTCGACTCTGCCTATGGTTACGCCATATTCCCCACTGTCGGCAAGGGAGGTCTGGGCATAGGGGCGGCCTATGGTAAAGGACGTGTCTATCGCGGCGGCGTTTATACCGGTGAGTCGAGCATGACTCAGGTTTCCATCGGTTTTCAAATCGGTGGTCAGGCCTACAGCGAGATTATTTTCTTCAAGGATGAACAGGCCTACCGCGACTTTACCAGCGGCAGCTTTGAATTCGGCGCCCAGGCATCCGCCGTAGCCATCAACGCCGGTGCCAACGCTCAGGCCGGTACTACAGGCAACTCGGCCGGAGCCGGCCAATCCGGCGGCAGTCAGGCTGCCAAGGCCTCCTATATCAACGGCATGGCGGTGTTTACCGCTGCCAAGGGTGGCCTCATGGTTGAAGCCGCACTTGCCGGACAATCATTTACCTTCGAAGCGCAATAAGCCCATGGGTGAGGTGATCCTGAGTCGCCTCATCCATTTGCCCGTTTTATCAATGTCCCCATGGCGCCGGAGGTGGCGTTACTTCATTGCTTAAGTTGAACTGCAACAGAAAATCACGCTTCTCCCGGGTCAGGCGATAACTGAAATTCTGCTGATCCAGCCCCAGATGCCAAACATTGGTTACCGACTGGGCCAGACCATGCTGTTTGAAATTGGTAATTGAAAATTCATCGACCGGGAATGACTGCCAGGACTCGGTTCCCGGACTGCGACTGTCACCGCCATACTGGGTTACGGCATCTTCGCTGCCATCCTGATGACGATGATCATGCTTGAGCCTGAGGCCATCGGCCGTCTTGCTGATCACCCAGGTGCGGGATCTGTCCTCTCCCACATGCAGCGGAATACGGATCTCGGTTTTTGAGCATTGGCGCACATGCATCACCAACGGCTGGCCCGTAAAACCATCGCCGCTGCTGCCCCCCTTGATCAACTCGCCACTGTAGGCCTTGCCACACAAACCGGATAAGTGGTTAAAAAACTGCTCGGCAGCAGTCAACTCCTGCCCCTGAACCGTCGTTGCCAGCAGCAAAGATGCCATCAGTCCCAATCGTTTCATTATTCTTGTTCCTTCTCTATTAAATGAACGACTATAACGGCGCAGTTTGAAACCAAACTGAATCCCTATAACAAGTTTTTGCCATGCGCAAGTAGCAAAGTCACAAGTGAGTATCTCGAAAATACTTTCACTGTATTACTTGAGTAAATTCACACCCTGAGAATAAAAATAACCCTATGTTAATTTCGCCTGCAGAAATAAGGTTTTTTCGCTTAGTTAAAAATAGGAAGCAATTCATATTTCAAATAATTAACTATTTCTCAATGTGATCTTAATCTTGGCAATAGGCCAACAATGAATTCATAGTAATGTCTCAGCAGTGTGGGGAGCGATTACATGAAAATAGACAGCCTTAATTACAACCAATTAAAAGTTTTACTCGCTGTATATAAACATGGTCAAGGAAGCTTGGCCGCAGCCGAATTAGGTATATCCAGTTGTGCCGTCACCCGTACACTAAATGCACTACGTGATGTTTTTATGGACTCTTTATTTGTCCGTAAATCAAATGGATTAATTCCTACACAAAAGACCGAAGAGTTAATCCCACACGCCAAATTATTGGTAGAACAATATCAACTGCTTGAGCGGCAACATTCTGTCTTTTCCCCCAGCCAATCCGGCGGTCATTTTGTTATCAGAGCCTATGATGAATTTGTCTATGCGGTTCATAAAGTTATAGATAACTATATTCTTCCCGAAGCCCCCAACTTGCGTTTCGACATTCGTACACTAAGCCATGACTGCAGCAATGAACTCATTGGTGGCGGCGTCGATTTCGTGGTGGTCTACGAAGGTTTTGATGACACCCGGCTCAACTATGAAATCTTCTCTGAGACAGGTGATATCTACATTCTGGCCAGAAAAGATCATCCAATTCTGTCCGAATCCATGTCATTGGAGCAGCTATCCCACTATCCCTTGCTGGAAATCGACAACTACAACGACCTGACCTGCCCTTTGCTGGTCAATCTGTGTCGGGACAACGGCCTGCAGATGGATGTCGCCGGTTATACAGACAGTGTTGCCACCGCGATGCAGATCCTTGCCGAGTCGGACAATATAACCCTCAGCTGCAATCAATTTACCCGCAAGTTTGTCGACATGTTGCCGGCGGTCAGTTATCGAAGATTATCTGACAACATGATTGAAAATATAAAAGAAATCCGTAGCGAACATCGTACCGTCGGCAATTACATTCTTTATGGAAATATTAATAATTCCCCGGCATTCAACTGGGTGAAATCAAAACTCGTTTATGGACTGGAACGGGAATGGCGTTTGGCTGCGGCCACATAGAGATAAATCACAAGTGAAACAAGAGGTATCCAATGGAGTTCACACTATTTTGCATTACGGCCTATGCCGCTTATCTGGTTTATAAGAAACCAGAAAAAGAAAAACTGGCAGATAAACTTCTTTTCGGTTGTATCGGAATGAGTTTCTTTATTTGGATCATGATGTCCTGGGGCATTTTACTTCCAGTCGGAAATTACTAAAGAGTCGTTATGAAAGAGCATATATTCAACAAGTTGGCATCCTTCGCCGCTATTGTCATCATGGCCTTACCCGTAGGTATTGCCTGTTTCTTTTTCGGATTTATTCTCCTGGATAACCCTTGTGCATTTTGCTGGCAAGAACGTACGGCAATGATTCTGGTGGCGCTGACCGCTCTGTATATTGTGCGCTTTGGCCTCAAGCCGAAATATATTGCCGCGCTGGTTTGGCTGGGTATTTATGGTGCCTTTATGGCATCCGTGCATACTTCCATCAACCTCGGCAGCGACATAGGCCAGGGCTTCTCATTGAAGATCATGGGCGCCCATACCTACACCTGGGCACTGCTGGTCTTTATCGTGGTCCTTGTGGTTGTTGCTCTGCTGATGCTGACCCTGGGCAATAAATTTCCCGGCAACGCCTATGGCAAACAGCCGCTGGACACCCTACCAAAATTGGCCTGCGGCGTATTCCTGGTGGTAATAGCCGGCAACATAGTACAGGCCTTTACCCAAACCGGCCCGATTCCCTTCGTCGGCCAGGACAGTCCAGGCCGCGTATCCTTCAATCCCAAGTTCATGAGCTGGGAACTGGACCACTGGCCAACCTATGCCCCGGATGCCCGCGGCGCCTATGCCATCAGCAACCCGGATATAGAAAGTTGGAACAAGACAGCTGCACTGTTTACCTCGGCTCCAGAAGCCAGACTACTGAGTCAAACGGCATTGCCGGAAGCGATTTCCGGCCGGGTAACTGCCATCGACTACCAGCCTGAAAGCCAGCTCTACGCCCTGACCACTTCAGACAACTGGGTCTACATACTCGACCGTCAGTTCAAACTACTCACTCAGGCGCAAATCGACGGCATGTATATGCTGCACATTGAAACCTTGAGCGGCGTCAGCTTTACCTCGGCCAACAGCCTGTTGGTGATGGGGTTCAACAAGGCCTGGGCCGAACTGGTAGTGGATCCTGAGCAAAATTGGGAAATGAACTATCGCCGCTTCAATCAGAGCAGCGACGGTATAGGCGAAACGGCCCGTGGTCAGTTCAGCACTGTCAGAGCCAAGACCAGTTATAGCCTGGCACTGGGTTACAGCAAAGCGCTGGATCAATACGTCACTGTCACCACCCGCAACGAACTCAGCGATGCCTTGGTGGTATCCCGTTTCGACAAGGGTGACATGACACTGTCTGCCGAAGCCAATCTCAAGGGGCTTGAAGGCAAGGCGCTGCCACAACTGACGGGTATCAGCGTCGATGGCGAGCAAGCCTGGCTGCTCAACAATGATGCGAGTGAAGCCATGCAACTCAACCTGCTCACAGGTGAAGTTCACTCAGGTGTGAAACTGCCTGGCACAAACAACCCACAGGGCTTACTGGTTCGCGATGGTCAACTGCTGACTGTCAGCCTGGTGAATGGCCGTAACCAACTGCAAACCTTTGTAATGTAACGCACCTTAGCTCCGGGGGGTATCCCCCGGGGTAACGCCGGGAAACCGGCACTATAAAGGCCCTTGGGCCAACAATCATAACGGACCCAGGGTCCAAATTATGGTGAGTGATGACTATGAAAATCAACAGACGCACATTTCTACAGGGGGCCAGCGCCACAGCCGTGCTTTCCTCCCTGTCAGGGTTGACTCCCGGTGTTGCCAATGCCAAAGAGGCGGGAGCCAATTCAGGGTTGCTGGCCAAGCGTAACGGCAAAGTCGTGTACCACAGCTGCCTGCGTAACTGCGCCGCCCGCTGTCTGCTCAAGTTCCGGGTTCAGGACGGCAGAATGACTTATGTCACCGGTGCCGAGGAACAGGCCAAGACTGGCAAGGCACCCTGCCTCAAGGGGCAAAGTTATGTTCAGTACACCTATGCCGCCGACCGTATCCTGCATCCCATGGAACGGGTGGGTAAGAAGGGTGAAGGCAAGTGGCGCCGGATCACCTGGGATCAAGCCTACAGCAAGATCGCCAGCCGCTTTAAGCAGATCATCAATGAGCACGGTTCGGAAGCAATTCTGCCCTACAGCTATTCGGGTAACTATGGTGCCATCGGCATGTCGGCCTCCGGCGAGCGTTTCTGGAACCGTATCGGTTCCTCCATTCTGGAACGTAAGGTATGTACCTACGCCGCCTACGACGGCCTCAAGTCACTCTACGGCACCTTCCTCGGCCCGGATCCTGAAGATGTGCTGCTCAGTGACGTCTATCTGACCTGGGGACACGATGAAGTCGTTTCCAACACCATAGCCATCAAGCTCATCAACCAGGCCAGGGATCGCGGCACCAAGCTGCTGGCGGTCAACCCACAGCGCACACCTTTGTGCTCTCAGGCCGACATCTACCTGCAACCTCGCCCCAGCACAGACGTACAACTGTGTGCCGGCATCATGAAGTATCTTGTAGAAAAAGATCTGGTTAATCATAAATTTATTGCCGAACAGACCATAGGCTACGACGAGTTGCTCAAGCGCCTCGATGAAATCAGCTACGACGAAATCGAAGCCATTACCGGGGTACCCAGAGCCAAGATGTTTGAATTTGCCCAGGTACTGGGTGAAAACGAAAAAACCATGCTGCGTATGGGTTATGGCTTCCAGCGCAACTTCAACGGTGCCCGTATGTCTCGCGCCGTCGCCATGCTGCTGGCGGTCACAGGCAATTTCGGTAAGCGCGGTAACGGCCTTATCTATGACAACGTTCATGCCGGTGGTGGCTTGAATCAGTACCAGGCCAGCGGCAAATACATGCGCCCGAATCCGGATGCCCAGCGGATCAATATGACAGAGCTGGCCAAGGCGCTGCATCCAACCAATCCCACCAGCCACGACAAGCCCAGCAAGCCGATCCACGGGATGATCATCTACAACGGTAACCCTGTGGTTGTGGCACCCGATACCAATGCGGTGCTCGAGGGGATGAAGCGCGAAGACCTGTTTGTTGTCGGCCACGACATGGTAATGACAGACTCTCTGCAGTACTGCGACATTATAGTCCCGGCTGCCAGCCAGTTTGAAACCGATGATATTGTCGGTGACTACCACGGCTACTATGTGCAGGTGTGCCAGAAGGTGATTGAACCTCTGGGTGAATCCAAGTGTAACTGGACCTTCTTCCGCGAGCTGGGCCAGGCTATGGGCTTTGAAGACCCCGCCTTCCAGGCAAGCAATGACGATGTGATCCGCGAGCTGCTGGATACCGACTCCGAGTACTATAAAGGAGTAACCTATGACCGGCTGATGAAGGAGAAATACATCAAGCTGGACATTCCTCAGCCCGTATTGGCCGACGGTAAATATGAAACCCCAAGCGGCAAGATTGAATTCAGTTCTCAGTTGATGGCCGATGCCGGTTTCCACCCGGTACTGGATTGGGGCCTGCCAGAGGATGAGATGGAACCCAGAGAGCGAGAGTTGCCATTCCGCTTGCTATCTTCCGGGGTACCACAGCGGGTTAACAGCTCCTTCTACAACGTGAAATATATCCGCGCCATTCCAGCCTACTACGTCAAGATCAATCCCAAAGATGCCCAGCAATACGGCATTGCCAACAACGACACAGTCAAACTCAGCAACCACAGAGGTGAAGCCAAATTTGTGGCCATGGTCACCACAGGTGTGCCAGAGGGCTCGCTGATGACTCCCAAGTGTAACTGGCTCAGGCTCAATCCCAACGGCACCGAAGGCTGCACCAACTCGTTGACCACAGATAAATTGACCGATATGGGCGGCTGCTCGGCCTATCACTCAACCCGCGTGGCACTGGCCAAAGCCTGAAGGAGATCCTCATGGAAAACAAACATCAACTCGGATTCGTCTTCAGACAGGAAAACTGTGTCGGCTGCCAGGCATGCACCATAGCCTGCCAGATCCACAATGAGCTGCCGGAAGACGTGCGCTTTCGCAAGGTAGACCGCTACGAAGTCAAACGTGACGACGGCATGGTGGACGTGTGGCTCAGCCATTCCTGCATGCATTGCGGCAACCCGGCCTGTCTCATGGTGTGCCCGGCTCAGGCCTATACAGTGCGTGACGATGGTTTGGTAGTACTCAACCGCGAGAAATGTACCGGTTGCGGCCTGTGTGTCAGTGCCTGTCCTTATGATGCGGTAGTCATGCTGAAAACCGATGGCAAAGCCGCCAAGTGCAACATGTGTATTGAGCTTATCGATCAGGGTCTCAAGCCCGCCTGTGTCGACGGTTGTCCGGTCAAGTGTCTGGATACCGACAGAGTACAGCAGGTGTTGGCCCAGAAACCTTCAGCCAGTAAACAAGGCGTAGGTTACGGCGACTGCATCACCAAGCCCAATATGGTCATCATCAAGGAGCGGCCATGACACATCTCGACCTCGGTCCGGTCGCCAGCGGCTATCAGGCCTTGAAGGGAATGCTGTTTGCCCCCTCAAGCCCTGAATCGCTCAAGCGGCTTATCGATTGGCTGGAACAGGAGCAGCGTTATCCAGAGTTGCTCCAACAAGCCAAACATTGGCAATCAGAGCCTCTGGAACTTGAGTGTGACTTCAACCGTATGTGTATCGGCCCCACCAAGTTGCTGGTGCCTCCCTATGAGTCTGTCTACCGCGATGTCGGCCGGCAGATCCATACGGATCGCACTCTGGAGGTCGCCGACTTCTACCAGCAGCTGGGACTGGTGACAGATACAGGTTTCAACGAACCGGCGGACTATATAGGCAATGAGCTGGAGTTTCTGTTTTGTGCCGAGGCCCTGCGCCATCAGCAGCAAAACGAAGACCCGGCCGCAGCCGATGAGCTGGAGCAGTTGGCGCAAGTCTTTCTCGAGCAACACTTAGGCACCTGGTATCAAGCGTTTGCCCAGGGGATCAGCCAACATGCACGGCTGGATTTCTGGCGTTGCTATGCCCAGGTGCTGGAAGACTTCCTCACTTCCAGACTGAAGAATTCCGGGGTCGAGACTCCGACTGCAAAGCATCATTAAGATGTTTAAGGATTTGACATGAAAAGTTTAAATGCCTTTATCTCAGGTGCTGTGGCCTTAGTATTCAGCTTACCGCTGCTGGCCGCCGACACTCTGACACCCGAGCCACAACAGTGGCAACCGATACAGGAAGTGGCGATTCAGGGCGATATCCCTGAACTCAGGGGCATGCCGCAACAGGCACAGTTCCCGGACGCGTTGCCCCCCGTCAATCAAGGGTATCTCGATACTCTGGCGCCGGCCTCCTGGTGGGCCGACCTCCTGAGCTACAGCTTCTTTGGCATGATAGTACTGCTGGCATTGTTCGTGGCCATCAATGGTAAAGCCAAGCTGAGCCAGGGCTTTTCCGGCAAAAAGGTCGACCGCTGGAGTGGCATGGATGTGCTGGTGCACTGGGTGGGCGCCATCGCCTGCCTACTGCTGATCATCACAGGCCTTATCATGGTTGCCGGCCGCTTCTGGCTGGAACCCAACATGGGCGACTCCCACTGGACCGGCTTTATCGGTACTTCGGTAGCCCTGCATGACCTGATGGCCTTCCCCTTCATCCTGGGATGGGCGGTCATGGTGGTCAAATGGGCCGGTAAGCAGCTGCCGGAAGCCTGTGATATCGGCTGGCTCAAAGTGGTTGGCGGCTATCTGAACTTCGGCCCCTTCAAAGGCAAGCATCCGGATGCCGGTTTTGCCAATGCCGGTGAAAAACTCTGGTTCTGGTGCTTCGCCTTGTTCGGTGCCCTGATGGTCGGCTCGGGTCTGGTGCTTATGTTCCCAAGCCTGGTGGCCACCAAAGACGGTGCCAATCTGGCATTGATCCTCCACCTTGTCAGTGCCTTCGTACTCGGCGCCTTTACAATAGTGCACATCTATATGGCCACAGTGATCTCTGAAGGCGGTATGGAATGTATGCTCAGTGGCAAGTGCGACGAAAACTGGGCGAAACAGCACCACAACCTCTGGTACGACAGCCTCTCCAAAGGCAAATAACCCCTGCGCCCTCCTCCTGCTCCCGGGGGAGGGTTTTCCAAACCTATGGCAACCACGGCCCTTATGGGTCGGGGATCCCTATACCCAAATGAGGGACAAACAGATGCGAACATCTTCCCTGTATTTACTCAGTTGTGCCCTGCCGCTGACAGCAATGGCGGCCGACAATAACAGCAACGGTGACTGGCAGCAGATTGACCAGCGCCTGCAACGCCTGGAGCAGCAACAAGTCAGCTCCAGTGCCGAGAACACCAGCTTCAGCCTCTATGGCTCACTGCGCCCGACCCTGGTTTACAGCGACAGTGACATCACAGATGAGTGGGATGTTGGCGATGCCCTGTCCCGCATCGGCGTCAAGGGCCGCACCGAATTTGCCCCCGGCTGGGCCTTGCTGGCTCAGGGTGAATGGAAAATCAACCTCAATGGTGATGGCAGCTTCGGCGATGCCAGGCTGGCATTTGCCGGGGTGGATTCACCCTATGGTCAACTCAGCTTCGGCCGCCAGCGGCCGGTGCAGTACACCCTGGTGGCCGAATACACAGACATATTCAACAACGCCAATAGCCCGTTTGCCTACAACCAGGAAAGCCCCTTCTTCGCCGACAACCTGGCGTTGTATCAGTTGAAGTTGCAGCACTTTACCCTGATGGCCTCGGCACGTTTCGATGGTGAAGGCGATAACAGCGGCACCGATGCCATCAATGCCGGTCTGGGCTTTGACTGGCAGGGTTTGCATCTGGGGGTGAGCTATCTGGAACAGGACAATTTCGAGGGTGAGCTGAAAACCGGCAAGGATAAGACCAGCGCCGCCGCTGTGGCCTACAGCTTCGACAACGGCATCTATCTGGCGCTCGCCTACCAGTATAAAGACTATCAATTGACAGGCTCCGAAGACAGGGACGGCAGCACCCTGGACGCCGCACTGGCGATCCCGCTGTGGCAGGACTACAAACTCAAGCTGGGCTACTTCCGCTTCGATGATGGCCTGGAGCCCGATATCAGCCTGGATTATCAGGGCTTCAACACCACGCTGGAATGGAACCCCGCCGGCAATGTACGCCTGCACCTGGAGTACCTGCAGCAAGACAACGAACAAGGTGCCACCGACAAGAGCATTGCCATAGGCATTCGCTACGACTTCGATCTGAACTGGCGCTTCTGAACCTTCTCCATTGGGCCAGGGACGGCCAACCTTGAGTTACTGCTCATCCCCAAACCAGCGCTTCAGCGTCTGATCGGCTTCCTGCTTCACCTCGGCATTCACGTAGAGGCTCACCATGGTCAGTGCCGCTGCCAGCGCACCGAGATCATCACTGAAACCCACCAAGGGCGTCAGATCCGGAATGGCATCCAAGGGAGTAATGAAATACGCCAGGGCGCCAAAGATCACCGTCTTGGCCCATTTGGGGGTATCGGGTCTTTGGGCGGCATAGTATAGCCAGAGCGCCTTTTGCACTACCTCCCTGCCGGCCTGCCTGGCATAACCCTTGAGTTTGGCCCAGAAACCACTGTCGCTGTACTGCTCTTGTTCCATCTCACTCTCCACTGCCGATATAGAGGACAGTATTCAACCCAGGCCCCGACAACGTCAAGCACCATACAAATGGTTGATACTGGAATAATCCGCCGACTCATTTACCTTTATGCAACAGTCTTAATAAAGTGAATATTTAATCAAATAATCGCAATATAATCTCAAATATATCGATATATCATACATATCCATTTATTTTAAATGTTCCTTATTTTATGTATAACCAAAACAATATATAAATATAAAGTGTAAATTTTTGGTACAACTCATTAAAAACAATAAAAATTTAAAATAAGCAGATACACTTTTTCACAAGTGATTGGAACTATGACTTAGCTCATACTTTTATTTTTTGGCCGGATATAAACTCGCAATTAAGTTATCACCAGTGCTTTTCTCTAAACGTAATGGAGTTGTATATGAAGAGAAAGTCCAAAATCATGGCGCATATAAGGCGCACCCGACATATCATGATGCCAACCCATCGTGACTATTTTGACTACTCCTACTTTTTCCCCGCCTCAATCATCGCTGACTGAGGAGATAGGCTGCTCCGCGCATCCATCTCCTTAGCATCCCCAATACATACAATTAGTTGCTTTTACTCGGCCGGTAATATCCTGCACGCGTAACGGTAAGGCTTTCTTATACCTTTTCTCTGACGAAGCATTCGTCATGGTATCTCTACGCCTTACATAAATATCGCTGCTTGAATATATCAGCCCAGGGCTGACTTTATCTAAATTTTAATATTGGAATTTATTTTCCGATACGAGCCCTGCTGACTTTTTTAAATAAGGTTATTTTATGAAATCACTAAAAATTGCAGCAAGTTTATCTGTTCGTTCTTGTTTTGATACTGAAAGAGAAGTGGTCAACGTATTAACTACCGACTTTTGCGATATTGGTGCCGTGGTTGTTTCAGTCACAGACGTTAATAACGGTATAGTCGACAAAATCAATAACACAGGCCTGAAACTGCCGATCTTCGTTGCCGTATGTTGTGAAGAAGCCTTCCCCGATGATATCTGCTCTTCCATTACCGGCGTATTTGAGCTGTGCGCCAGCAGCAGTACTGAGTTTTACGGCAAACAGGTAGAAACCGCGCTCAATAAATATGAGCAGGCACTGCTGCCACCTTTCTTTGGTACATTGAAGAAATATGTGGAAATGGGTAACTCCACCTTTGCCTGCCCAGGACACCAAGGCGGCCAGTTCTTCCGTAAGCACCCGGTTGGCCGTCAGTTTTTTGATTTCTTTGGCGAAACAGTATTCCGCTCCGACATGTGTAACGCCGACGTCAGACTGGGCGACCTGTTGATCCACGAAGGCGCCCCTTGTGATGCCCAGA
Source organism: Shewanella sp. K8 (assembly GCF_028823715.1). Classification (NCBI taxonomy): domain Bacteria; kingdom Pseudomonadati; phylum Pseudomonadota; class Gammaproteobacteria; order Alteromonadales; family Shewanellaceae; genus Shewanella; species Shewanella sp. K8. The sequence continues at coordinate 50,465 of NZ_JAPEHY010000015.1, read as the reverse complement.
AGCATGCCGCCAAAGTATTCAATGCCGACAAGACTTACTTTGTCCTCAACGGCACTTCAGCCTCCAACAAGGTGGTGTGTAATGCGCTGCTGACCAAGGGCGATCTGGTACTGTTTGACCGCAATAACCATAAGTCAAACCACCACGGCGCGCTGATCCAGGCCGGTGCTACCCCGGTTTATCTGGAAACTGCCCGTAACCCCTTCGGCTTTATCGGCGGTATCGATGCCCATTGTTTCAGCGAAAACTATCTGCGCGAAGAAGTCCGCAAGGTTGACCCCAGCCGTGCCGATGCCAAGCGCCCCTTCCGTCTGGCGGTGATCCAGCTGGGTACCTACGACGGCACCATATATAACGCCCGTCAGGTCGTGGACAAGATAGGTCACCTGTGTGACTACATACTGTTTGACTCCGCCTGGGTGGGCTATGAGCAGTTTATACCCATGATGAACGACTGCTCACCGCTGTTGCTGGAGCTGACCGCAGAAGATCCGGGGATCCTGGTGACCCAGTCGGTACACAAACAGCAGGCCGGTTTCTCACAAACCTCGCAAATCCACAAGAAAGACAGCCATATCAAGGGCCAGGACAGATACTGCAACCATAAACGTTTCAACAACGCCTTTATGTTGCACGCCTCCACCAGCCCCTTCTATCCGCTGTTTGCCGCACTGGATGTCAACGCCAAGATGCACGAAGGCGCCAGTGGCCGCTTCCTGTGGCGTGAGGCGGTGAAAGCCGGTATCGAAGCCCGTAAACTGCTGCTGAAAAAGTGCAAATATATCAAGCCCTTCATTCCGCCAATGATAGAAGGTACCCCATGGCAGGATCATGAAACAGAACAGATGGCCGATGACCTGCGCTTCTTCGAATTCGAACCCGGTCAGAAATGGCATGCCTTCGAGGGATATGAGAAAGGCCAATACTTCGTCGACCCTTGTAAGTTCCTGCTGACGACTCCGGGTATCGATGCCGAAACCGGCAAGTACACCAACTTCGGTATTCCGGCGACGATTCTTGCCAACTTCCTGCGTGAAAATAACATCATTCCGGAGAAGTGCGACCTCAACTCGATTCTGTTCCTGATCACCCCGGCCGAAAACATGGCCAAGATGCAGCATCTGGTATCTCAGATTGCCCGCTTCGAGAAGCTGGTCGATGAAGATGCGCCGCTGTCTGAAGTGCTGCCCAATGTCTACAACGCCAACAAGGAACGCTATCAGGGTTACACCATACGCCAGCTGTGTCAGGAGATGCATGACCTCTATGTCAGCCATGATGTAAAACAGCTGCAAAAAGAGATGTTCCGTCAGGCCCACTTCCCCAAAGCCGTGATGAACCCACAGGAAGCCAACATAGAGTTTATCCGCGGCAATGTGGAGCTGGTGCCCCTGTCACAGGTGGAAGGTCGCATCGCGGCCGAAGGCGCCCTGCCTTACCCACCGGGAGTGCTCTGTGTGGTTCCCGGCGAGATCTGGGGTGGCGCGGTTCAACGTTACTTCCTCGCCCTGGAAGAAGGGATCAATCTGCTGCCGGGTTTCTCACCTGAGCTGCAGGGTGTGTATCTGGAACAAACCCCTGAAGGCCGGCAACAGGCCATGGGCTATGTCCTGAAAGCTTAACCATAAGCGGCGGGGCATGGCGCCCCGCCACCTGGCAACATGACTTAGGTAAATAATTATGAGCAAAGCAAATAATAAAATTGGCGTGGTTCAGCTAACCATACTCACCATAGTGAACATGATGGGCTCAGGTATCATTATGCTGCCAACCCAGCTGGCTCAGGTGGGAACGATTTCAATTCTGTCCTGGTTGGTGACGGCGGCGGGTTCAACGGCATTGGCCTACGCCTTTGCCAAGTGCGGTATGTTCAGCAAAAAATCGGGTGGTATGGGCGGTTATGCCGAGTATGCCTTCGGTCGCAGTGGCAACTTTATGGCCAACTATACCTATGCGGTATCTCTGTTGATCGCCAACGTGGCCATCGCGATTTCCGCCGTGGGCTATGGTGCCGTGCTGTTCGGTGTCGAACTCAGCCCCATCGCTATCTGTCTGGCCACCATAGGTGTGCTCTGGCTGGCCACTGTGGCCAACTTCGGTGGTGCCCGCATCACAGGTCAGGTATCCAGTGTTACCGTGTGGGGGATTATCATTCCGGTTATCGGGGTGTCCCTCATAGGTTGGTTCTGGTTCGACTTTGACCTGTACAAAGCGGCCTGGAACCCCCACGACATGCCATTCTTCAAGGCTCTGGGTGGCTCAATCGCCATGACACTGTGGGCCTTCCTGGGATTGGAATCTGCCTGTGCCAACTCTGAAGCAGTAGAGAACCCAGAGAAAAACGTGCCTATCGCGGTAATGGGCGGCACCATAGGTGCAGCGGTTATCTACATCATCTCTACCAACGTGATCGCCGGTATTGTGCCCAACGGTGAGCTGGCGCTGTCCAACGCACCTTTCGGTCTGGCCTTTGCGCAAATGTTCAACCCCACTATCGGTTCCATCGTCATGGCCTGTGCCATCATCTCTTGTACCGGTTCCCTTCTGGGTTGGCAGTTCACCATCGCCCAGGTGTTCAAGTCATCTGCCGATGAAGGTTTCTTCCCTAAAGCCTTCTCCAAGGTGACCAAGAAAGACGCCCCGGTTGTCGGCATGCTGATCATCGTTTCGGTACAAACGGTACTGTCACTGATGACCATCAGCCCATCGCTGAGCAAACAGTTTGAGGCACTGGTTAACCTGGCCGTGGTCACCAACATCATCCCTTACATCCTTTCCATGGCTGCTCTGGGTGTGATGCAAAAACAATTGAATATCCCTGTAAAACAGGCCCGAATTGCCAACTTTATGGCGGTAATTGGTGCCCTGTACAGCTTCTATGCCCTCTATAGCTCAGGGGAAACCGCCGTAATGCTGGGTTCTATCGCAACCTTCTTCGGTTGGACCCTGTTCGGCATTATTTCCAACAAAAACGACAAGCAAAAATTGAAACACGCTTAAGGCTTACGGGTGTGCACTCCCCTGCGTGCGCGCCCACCTAAAAGTTAAATCAATAACAATATTGGATGAGGTGGACTATGAACAAGACAATACTGGCGCTGGCAATCCCTGCGCTGCTGCTCTGCGGCTCAGCCCAGGCAATCGATCTGTACAACGATGATACCAATAGCTTTGGCATCAGTGGATGGCTGGGTTTCGCCGCCTACAATGATGGCCACGAGACCTCGGTAATTGACGACACATCAAGGATACGTTTGAGCTTCGAGCGTAAAGAGCGCAACGGCTGGACCGCCTATGCGGTCACCGAATGGGGCATCAACATGGTCACCAGTGATGACAATCTGGTGCTACAGGGCGGCAGACTCGCCGCAGAGAAAACCGATGACTTCCTTAACAACCGCCTGGGTTATGTCGGTCTGTCCCACGATACCTGGGGTAGCCTGACCTTCGGGAAGCAGTGGGGCGCCTATTATGATGTGGCCGGTACCACTGACTTACCCAATGTCGTGGCCGGTTATGCCGTCGGCGCTTACACCTTCGGCGATGGTGGCCTGACGGGTACAGGGCGCGCCGATGCCGCATTCCAATACCGCAATGACTTTGGCCCGCTGCATCTGGCACTGCAATACGCCGCCAAGCAAGATGGTGAGGTCTCGGTACAGGACAGCAATGGCGAACCACTGGCCAACTCTGAACTGGACTTTGATTCCAGCTACGGTGCCAGCCTGACCTACAGCGTCACCGACAAGTTCAAACTACTGGCCGGCTTCAACCGTGGTGATATCGATGGCCACCTGGAAGGCAGCGAACTCAAGGTGACCAACCAGATAGTAGGCATAGGTGCCATGTATGGCGACTATTATCACTATGCACCCAACCGTGAAGCAAGCGGTTTGTATGTGGGTTTCAACGCCCACAAGAGTGACAACAACGAACTGGTTGGCGGTGAACTGTACGACGCCACCGGCGCCGAACTGATGGTGGCCTACCAATACGACAACGGCTTTGTGCCCATTGCCATGCTCAGCTACCTGGATCTGGATACAGATCAGCACAGCGCCATTCAAGGGGACTGGCGTCGCCAGTTTGCCATGGTGGGTCTGCACTATAGATACAGCAGAGACACTGTGATGTTCTTTGAGGCCAAACTGGACTTCAGCGACATGGATGACCCGGCCGAAGATGCCGCCCAGGACAATAACTTCGCAGTGGGGATCAACTACTTCTTTTAACTGAACTTCTATAGCGGCACACTCCCGCTCCATTGCTGGCAGTACCCTTTTTGCCAGGCACGCTCGGCCACCCTGACCCCACTTCCTTCCAGGGTGGTTTTTTTTACTTGAATCCGAAAAGTTTGGCGGGAGATATGCCCCCAGGCTCCACTCAAAACGACCGGCATCATGGCGCATTTCTGGAAAGCTTACGCCTAAACCGTTAGGATACTTGCCATCCCGCGGCTTCAGTGGATGCAGCCGCGCCAACGCAAAAAAATAGCCAAGGTCATGCCCGCCAAACCATTACTCGCTTACTACCAGGATTGCTATAAGGAAGATTGTGTCGACCTTAATCTGTGGCACCTTGGCAAACTAAACCAGGAAGACAGGCTATTTATTGAGGGCGAGGATTCGCTGCTTTCAGGCTTCCTGCCAAGACAGCCAATCGCCCATGAAGCCGGGGCGCAGCTCCTGCCCAGAATCGCCATGTACCAGCGCGAGCGCCAACTGCTTTACGTTTCCCATTTTGTGGTCGGCCAATTAAAGGAAGAGGGGCAAACCCGCACTGTACTCAGCCCTCTGGTTTTTAAAGAAGCCCAGTTGGAAGAGGATGACGGCAGCTTCTATGTTTCCCTCAAAGAGGGGGCACTGCAGATTAACGAACCCTTGCTGCGGCTGTTGCTGCCGGAAGACACTATGGAAGCCGGCTTTGATGCCATCTTCGCTCCCGAGCGCCCCGACAGCTGGACCTCGCTGTTGAGCCAGAGCCACCAGAACATAGATACCCTGGGGCTGCTGGGATTCCCCAAACTGACAGGCTATGACAGCCTCGCCCGCCTGACCCGCAAGCGTAAGTTAACTCTGGTGCCGGCATCGGCACTGGTGTTTCTGAAACGCCCCAGCGCCAGTCGCGGCATTCTGCATGAGATCTCTGCCATGATGAATGCGGCCGAACTCTCGGCGCCGCTGCAGAATCTGATGGGAACACAACTGCCACCCAAGGCCGAAGCCAAGCGCCGCCTCAAAAGCCAGTACCTGCCCTGCCTCTTGTCCCGGGCACAGCAGCAAGTGCTGGAGATAGGCGCCGGCCACAGTCTTGGCTGCGTTGTCGGGCCGCCGGGAACAGGCAAGAGTTATACCATAGCCGCCGTCGCGACCGAACATATGGCCCGGGGCGAGTCTGTGCTGATCGTCGCCAACAACGAGCATGCGCTCGATGTCATTAACGACAAGCTTGAGAGTCAGTTCGGGCTCAAGGACATCAGCCTGCGGGCGGGACAAAAGGCCTTCCTGAAACAGCTGAAGGATTATCTCAGCAATCTGCTGGACGGCTATCATTCACTTGAGCACACACCCCCGCGGCAGTTGGAAAGCCAGCTCAATTTATTGAACCGGCAACTGGACAACTCAGAACGCCGGCTGCTGCGATTTTTACGCCGCGCCATTCGCCGCGGTCAAAGGCTGCACAAACTGGAGCGCTCACAGCGGCGCTGGTTGTTGCAGCTCTATCTTGCTCTGTTTGGCCACAGCATGGAAAACCTGAGCCAACATTGGGACACCCTGGATGAGTTGAACGATAGCCTGACAGCCAAAGAGGCGCTGGCAGCCAAGTTGCTGCAAAATGTCAAAGCCAGCCGGGTCGCCGGCTTGCTGAACAACCACAGGCAACAGCTGCAAACTTTCAATCAAGCGATTCGTTCCCGCACCTCACAGCGGCAGTTTGCACTGTTCGATACCTTGGATTACCAGGTGTTGCAGCAGGCGTTTCCCATCTGGCTAGTGAGCCTCAACACCCTTCACAAGGTATTGCCGCTGCAGCGGGAGCTATTCGATCTGGTTATCTTCGATGAAGCCAGCCAGAGCAATATCACCAGCGCCTTACCGGCACTGTTTCGGGCCAAACGGGCACTGGTGGTCGGCGATGGCAAGCAGCTCAGGCATATCTCTTTCCTGTCCCGCAGCAAAGAGCTGGCGTTGCAACAACTGCATGGCGTGTCCACAGCGCAATCCGGCATCTGCAGCTATCGCGATAAATCGATTTTGGATCTGGTGGCCGAGCAGATAGCCTCCCAGCAGCAGGTCGCCTTTCTCGATGAGCACTTTCGCAGCGCTCCCGAGCTTATCAGCTTCAGCAACTCACAGTTTTATCAGCAGCGGCTGCGGATAATGCAGCACAGACCCTGTACCAGCAGCGGCCATCTGCATCTGCACTCAGTGATGGGCGAGCGCAGTGAACAGGGAGTCAACCAGGCTGAAATCAGTGCACTGTGCAACCTGATAAGGCAGCAGATAGACAGCTGCGAGCAAGCGGGAATGACCAAGTCGCTGGGAGTGTTATCGCCTTTTAGGGCTCAGGCCGATGCGCTGGCCGATGCTTTGTTCAAACAGTTTTCCGCCACCGAGCTGGAAAAGTATCGCCTGCGGGCCGACACCCCCTTTGGTTTTCAGGGAGAGGAGCGCGACATTATGTATCTCTCCTTCGCCGTTGACCCACAGAGCAAGAGAGCCGCGGTATATCTCAACCGCGAAGATGTGTTCAATGTAGCCATTACCCGCGCCAGGGAACAACAGCACCTGTTTGTTTCGGTAGCGGCCCAAGAGCTGCCGAGCAACTCACTGCTGCGTCTCTATCTGGAATCCAGCCGTCAATTCAATGCTCGGCACAGGCAAAATGACCAGCTGGATCAGTTTCAGCGCCAGCTTTGTGACGCCTTGGCCGGGCACAATATCGAAACCTGGCCGGGCTATGAGATAGCCGGCACAGAGGTGGATATCCTCTGTCGCTGGCAGGGCGAGTATCTGGCGCTGGATCTCATCGGCTTTCCCGGCCCTTGGATGGACTTCTTTGAACTGGACACATACAAGATACTGCAGCGGGCCAAGGTGCCCATGTTGCCCATCAGCTATGGACTCTGGTTGAAGAATCCCAGTGCCTGTATCGAGCGCATTCGCAGTAAGCTGACTCGGGAACCCCAGAGTTAACAATCATCAGAGGCGGTTTTGGCGGCTGCAAGCGAACCCAAACGGGGATGACGCAGTAGCAGTAACCATAAGGTCATCCCCAAACAAAGCACGCCGGCCCAAAACATGGCGGCCCCAAAGCCGGCGGCAACCGCCTGATGATTTATCGCCGCTATCCCACTCGGTTCAAACTGTCCCCCACTTTCAGTCTCTTTGGCCGTGTAGATGACCCGACTCATTAGAGTACCCAAGAGGGCGATCCCCAAGGTCATACCCGTCTGCCTCACGGCATTCATGGTGGCCGAAGCCATGCCCGAGCGCTGAGCTCCGACACTGGCCATCACCAGCTCACTGGTTGCCGGTACCGCCAGCCCCATTCCCAAACCAAGCAGGGCAAGATAGCCCGCCGTCAGAAAATAAGCCGTTTCCCCTTGCAGGTTTGACAGCAACATGAGCGCCAAAGCCATCAATCCATACCCCAGATTCATCAGTCGCCTGACTCCAAAGTTCGCCGCCAGGCGGCCAAACCCCATGGCCGCCACAGCCATGGCGATAAACTCGGGCGCCATCCGCCAACCGGCCTCGGCAGCATCCCAACGCTGCGCTTCCTGAAAAAACAGCGACATAAAAAACACGCTGCTGTAGGCAGAAAAGCCCAACACAAAGGAAGCCGAGTTATAGCAACTAAAGTCCCGCTGCCGAAACAGCTTCAGCGGCAGCAGTGGCCGCGGCGCCTTAAGTTCAACCCGGATAAAGACCGCAAACAAAATGGCGGCCAACAACAGCGGCACCAAGGTGTGATAACTCAACCAATCATGCTCACCCAAGCCGATAAGGCCATAGGTCAGTCCCCCAAGGAAGAGTATGCTGAGCAACTGCCCGGCAAAATCCAGTGCCGCCTGTTCCGGGTCGGCACTCTCGTCCAGCCCCCAAGCCCCCAGCAGTAATGCGATGAAGCCTATGGGGACATTGATCCAGAAAATACTCTGCCAACCCACATGCTGCACCAGCAAACCGCCGACTATCGGCCCCAGTATCAGAGACAGGGCGCTGACCGATGACCAGATGCCTATCGCGCGGGTGCGGGCGCCAACGTCAGAAAAGGCGTGGGTCAACAGAGACAGGGCTCCCGGGATAACGGCGGCACCGGCAATCCCTTGAATCACCCTTCCCAGGAGTAACAGCCACAGAGAGTCTGCCATGGCGCAGGCGATTGAACCCAGAGTGAACAGCACGACCCCGCAGAGCCACAACAACTTGCGGCCAAAACGGTCCCCCAGCGGCCCGGAAGAAAGAATTAAAGCCGATAAACACAGGGCATAGGCGTTCACCACCCATTGGGAATCCGCCATGCTGATTGCCAACTCCTGTTTCATGGTCGGCAAGGCGACATTGACTATGCTGATATCCAGAGTCGCCATAAAAGTGCCCAGACAGATGGCCGCAAGCAGAGCGACCTGACGCAGAGAAGACATGCTGTTCCTCCTTGAAGCTCAGTTATTATTGAGAATAATTCTCAATATAGATTTCGACCGACCGTCGGTCAATGGCATTTACAATCACTGGATGGCCGCCATCTGGCCTTGGATCAGCACTTTAGGTAGGATGAATGCCGATTCTGACAAGGCGGTCATAATGCACAGGGGCTTGATTCACTCGGCGAGTATGAAAGAATTTGGCGGCCAATCGGCCAAGAAAAACATTATCCTGGCCAACGCAGTTTCCTGGCAGATCAAACTTCTTATATTGAGTGGTATGGCTAATGACAAATAACAGCACCCCGGGAGCTCCACGTACCAAACCGGCAGAGGTTCGTCTCGATGAACTCATGGATGCGGCACAGAAGTTATTTATTGAGAAGGGGTTTGAAGCCACTACAGTCAGCGACATAGTGCGCGAGGCCAAGGTCGCCAAGGGGACTTTTTACCACTACTTCAATGCCAAGCCGGAGATACTCTCAGCTCTGCGGCAACGCTTTAGCCGGCATTTTGTCGAGCAGGTGCAACTGGCAATGGATGCCTGCGATAGCGATGACTGGCCGACACGACTGGATGTTTGGTGCCGGGCCAGTGTCAACGCCTATCTGGCCGGTATAGAGCTGCACGACCTGCTCTTCCATGACAACTATTATCACGGTCACGGCAACAGTGAGCGGGATCGGGTGTTGGCGCAGATTATTGAGCTTTTGCTAAACGGCAAGCGCCATGGCGCCTGGCAGTTGGAAAGGCCAGAGCTGAGCGCCATCATCCTCTATCACGGCATGCATGGCGCGGTAGACAACGCCATGCATAACGGCATCAAGGACCGCCAAGCGACGGCGCAACAACTCGGCGAAGATCTGTCACTGGAATTCCGGCGTCTGCTGGGATGTTAGCCTACGCAGCCCTTGTTTAGAACAAAGGCTTGCTAGCGCCCTCTATCCTCTTGGCTTTTTACTTTGATTTCTTACTCTGGCCCTGGCTTTTACCCTGACTTTTACCCTGAGCATGGCTCTGAGCATGGCCAAAGACAGGCCTGGCACCTGGTCTGGCTTTGCCACTGCCGGGCTTGGAGCCTTTAGCTGTTGTCGGTTTGCCTGTTGTGTGGTCGCCGCCCTTGCCTTTTCCGGCCTTGTTGCCGCCTTTGGCCCCTTCAGTGGACTTACCCTTGGCGGCTTTGCCGCTGCCGGGCTTGGAGCCTTTAGCTGTTGCCACGTTGCCTGTTGTTGTGTGGTCGCCGCCCTTGCCTTTTCCGACCTTGTTACCGCCTTTGGCCCCTTCAGTGGACTTACCCTTGGCGGCTTTGCCGCTGCGCTCTGCAAACTGATTGTCGCTGAAACGGGTGAGTCCCTGGCGGCCCTTGTCTGCCCCCTTGCGGTTATGCTTACCGGCCCAGGCTTCGGCGCGGCCTTCCGGGGGCACCAGATGCTGTGGCCCAGTGCCGATAAGATGCTGTTTCCCCATGGCGATAAGCGCCTCGCGGATCAGCGGCCAACCTGCGCTGTCGTGATAGCGCAGCAAGGCCTTGTGCAGTCGCCGCTGTCGTCCCTTCTTGGCCACCGGCACCTCTTCGCTGCTGTGTTTGACGTTTTTCAACGAGTTCAGCTCTGTGTGGTAGATGGTCGTGGCATTGGCCATAGGCGATGGGTAGAAGTTCTGCACCTGATCCAGCTTGAACTTACGCTCCTTGAGCCACAGCGCCAGGTTGAGCATGTCCTCGTCCGTGGTGCCCGGGTGAGCCGAAATAAAATAGGGGATCAGATACTGCTGCTTACCCGCTTCGGCCGAGTATTGGTCGAACAGCTCCTTGAACTTGTCGTAGGTGCCCATACCTGGCTTCATCATCTTGGATAAAGGCCCCTCTTCGGTATGTTCCGGCGCTATCTTGAGATAGCCACCCACATGGTGCTTGGCCAGCTCTTTAACGTAACGCGGATCTTCAATCGCCAGGTCATAACGCACGCCGGAGGCGATCAGCACCTTCTTGATCCCGGGAACATCCCGGGCGGCGCGGTAAAGATCTATGGTGTGCTGATGATCTGTGTCCAAATGGCCACAGATGCCGGGAAAGACACAGGATAAGCGCCGACAGGTTTTTTCGGCCTTTTCGCTCTTGCAGCCGAGACGATACATGTTGGCCGTTGGGCCGCCGAGATCGGAAATCACCCCGGTAAAGCCAGGCACTTTCTGCTGTATATCTTTAATTTCTTTGATAATTGATTCTTTCGAGCGGCTCTGGATAATGCGCCCTTCATGTTCGGTTATCGAACAAAATGAGCAGCCACCGAAACAGCCTCGCATGATATTGATCGAGGTCTTGATCATGTCGTAGGCCGGGATCTTGGCCTTGCCGTAAACCGGGTGTGGCACCCTGGCGTAAGGCAAGTCGAATACCGCATCCATCTCATCTGTGTTGAGCGGCCAAGCCGGTGGGTTGACCCAAACACCACGATCGCCGTGGGGCTGGAACAGGGCTCTGGCACAACCTGGGTTTTGCTCCTGATGCAAAATCCTCGATGCATGGGCGTACAGGTATCTGTCTTCACTCACCCGCTCGAAGGCCGGCAGCAACACATAGGTCTGCTCCCAGGGCCTTGGCTTGGGTGGCTGCACACTGATGGGCTTGGGAGCGTCGTTGTCGAAGATCTTCTTGTCGGATGGCCCGGACAAGTTCTGGCAGCCGACATCATCGGCGCCATAGGGATTGGGGATAGGGTCAATTTTGTGCAACTGATCTATCTTGCGCGAGTCCATGCCGCGCCATTCTGGCAGTGGCTCTTTTCGGATAACCGCTGTGCCGCGGATATTCTGCATCTGCGCCATGGTTTCCCCCTTGGCGAGACGGTGCGCCACTTCCACCAGCGGCCGCTCGGCATTACCGTAGATCAGAATGTCGGCCTTGGCATCAAAAATCACACTGCGGCGCACTTTGTCGGACCAATAGTCATAGTGGGCAATCCGCCGCAGGCTGGCCTCGATACCGCCTATGACCACGGGCACCTCTTTAAAGGCTTCCTTACAACGCTGGGTATAAACAGTCACGGCGCGATCCGGGCGCTTGCCGCCTTCATTGCCCGGGGTATAGGCATCGTCGTGGCGCAGTTTACGATCGGCCGTATAACGGTTGATCATCGAATCCATATTGCCTGCAGTGACCCCGAAAAACAGATTCGGTTTACCCAAGCTCATAAAGGCCTCTTTGCTGGACCAATCCGGCTGCGAGATGATCCCCACTCTGAATCCCTGCGCTTCCAGCAAACGGCCAATCACCGCCATGCCGAAACTGGGGTGATCCACATAGGCATCACCGGTCACCAGGATCACATCACAGCTGTCCCATCCCAGTTGTTCCATCTCCTTACGGGACATAGGCAGAAAGGGAGCCGTGCCGTAACACTCGGCCCAATACTTGGGATACTGAAATAAGCTGGATTCGACTTGCATTTGAGACTGACCATCAGAGGATTCGACACACGGCAGCCACGCTGCCTCAGGGCCGCGGAGTATAACAGGCTAACCTGGTTAAGTGTGACTAATTTTTCACCAATTGCCGACTATTTGTACCCCTTGTTTGTGCCTGCAAGCCAAGGCCCTACTAGGATTGTGGCTTATCTCGGGCTCAGAGCAGCAAGCGCCCCACATACTGCCATAGGTTAAACAGCGCCAGCACGAGTATGCTTATCCAGGTGAACAAGGTGCCTAGGAATCGGCCCGGGTGGTAACCGCCCTTGCCCTGGGTCAGACCTATGGCATGCAGCAATCTGGCCACCAGCCAAATCGTCCCCAATAGATGTAACCAAACGCCGGCCATGCCGTTGGCCTCGGCCAGCACCAAAAGCAGCAAGGCTATCGGGGCATTTTCCAGCAGGTTGCCGTGTACCCGGTTGGCCAAATGCAGTGCATCGTTACCGCCATCGCCCAGGCCTATCTTGTAAGCACGGCGCAAACGCACCACCCGGTAAGCCAAAGCCAAGACCAAAAGCCCCGTCAATGCGGCATAAAAACCCGATATAAACAATGACATAAGTTCTTTTATCTCCTTTTGAAATTCTCTTTTCAGCCTTGGCTGATGCGACGCTGTCCAAGCGCAGCCAATCAACCTTAACGCAACAAGCTTGCACTTAAGCTCACATAAAGGAAATAATTTTTAAAATGTCATTAACCGGATTCTGCCCCCTTACTGTAGAATCCGCGCGGGCAAAAAACCGTCCATCCAACCAAGGGCACAGTGGGAAACCGAGTGGATAATCAAGAATTCATTGAAAAGCGCCGTTTTATCATTAAGTTGGGTAAAGCTCTGCATAAGTTCGGCACCCCGGCTTATCGGCTCGAAACCCACTTGCAGACAGTGGCCAAGACGCTCGGCATCGAAGGCTATTTTCTGATCTCCCCCACTTCGATGACCTTTGTGCTGCAGCACGATACAGATCAGGAATACAACCATGTTGCCAGGGTTAAACCCGGCGAGCTGGATCTGGGGTCGCTGGCCCGTACCGACGCCTTAGTACAGGAACTGAGCCTGGGGCAACGCAGCCTGAGTGAAGCGCTGGAACGGCTGGATGAGATAGCCAACAAGCCCAATCCCTATGGCCCTATGTTAACCCTGGGCGCCTTTGGTACCTCGGCCGCCGCCTTTGCCATGCTGATGGGCAGCAGCTGGAATGATGTGTTCTGGTCGGCCTTGATAGGCATGCTGGTCTATGGCTTGGTATTCAGCGCCGAACGCTCGCGGCGGATGGCCGAACTGCTGGAGCCTCTGGCCGCCATGCTGGCCGGTTTCGCCGCCTGTGGCCTGGCGCAACTGGATGCCGGGCTGAATATCCCCGTGGTGGTACTGTCGGGGATCATCGTCTTTATTCCCGGCCTGGCGCTGACCCTGGGCCTGGCCGAACTGGCGGCAAGGGATCTCATGTCAGGCACCATGAGGATCATGGATGCGGTAATGCTGCTATTTAAACTCTACTTCGGCGCCGTACTCGGCGTAGCAATAGGCAATGCCCTGTTCGGCGAATCCCTCTATATTGAGCCCATGCCGTTGCCTCGCTGGGCCATCTGGTCGGCGGTGCCCATACTTTCCATGGCGCTGGTGTTCATCTTCAAGGCCAGGCTCAAAGATGCCCCCTGGGGCGTACTGGCCGGTATTGTGGCCTTCTTCTCCGCCATGTTCGGCGGCCTCTATTTGGGGGATTCTCTGGGGATCTTCTTCGGCGCCCTGGCCGTGGGTATTTACGCCAACCTGTTTGCCCGCTGGATGAAGGCACCGGCCTCCATAGCTCTGCTACAGGGGATAGTCATCCTGGTGCCTGGCTCCAAGACCTATATCGGCCTCAATGTGCTGATCTCGGGTGAAACCATGTTGAACCAGTCGCATCTGGGGTCGCAAATCTTTCTGATATTTATGTCACTGATCGCCGGGCTTATCTTCTCCAACGTGGTGGTACCGCCGAGAAACACCCTCTAAACGCTGCTGCCGTGGGCATTCGCGCCGGAGGGTGGTAATTTATTACAAGCTAAATCATTACTTTATTTCGAAGGTCGCCTTGACTAACCGCCCATTCGGTTGTGTTATTGAAGTGTGAATATCAGCCCGATATTCACTACCGAGAGGAGGCAGTCTATGGCAACAAGCCGCAGTGTCTTGCTTCTGGCAACCCTGTTTGCCAGCCTCTCCGTTTTGGCCGACACCGGCACCAAAGGCGATAGCACAACCTCGTCTTCCCAAGGCCAAAATCCACTCCCTGAGCGGTTCAGGGTTGGCAAAATTGTGGTGGTCAGCAACCCAATTTTCGACGAGTCTGCCGACAACGCCATCTTCCTGCACAATTGGGCCAACGCCTTGCATATCAATACCCGGGAGTCGGTGATCCTCAATCGCCTCAGTATCCAGGAGGGGCAGGAAGTGACCCCAAGGCAATTGGAAGAAGCGCAGCGAATTCTTAGGCGTGAAGCCTATCTCAGAGACGCCAGGATCTCTGTGGTCAAGGCCGACCCGAGTGCCGATCAACAGCCTGATGGTGAAACCTTGCTGGTGGAAACCTGGGATCAATGGTCGCTGCTGCCCACTATCAGCCTGGGACGCAGCGGCGGCAACAACAGCTTCTCCGTCGGGTTGAAAGACGACAATATTCTGGGTCTGGGGATCCGCACCCGTTTGAAGTATCAATCCGACGAGGACAGAACCGGCTACAAAGTCGCGTTCGAAATGCCGTTGAACATCATCAAAAATGCCACTGTGGCGGCCAACTTCTATGACAACAGCGATGGTCAGGCCAAACAACTGTATTTCGACAAGCCTTTCTATACCCTGGACGACACCCGGGCCTACGGTGCCGAGTATCTGGATGAAGACAGAATCGACACCATTCGCCAAAACGGCCTGGACATCAACGAGTTCGATGAAGAGATCCGCTATCGCAACCTCTACTGGGGCTTTATGTTCGCCAAAGAGAACCAGAGTCGGCAAAGATTACGCCTTGGAGTCACCCAGGATAAGCACAGCTTTCACGCCCTACCTCAATACCCGCAGCAGCCCTTGCCTCAGGACAGAGACTTTCTCTACCCCTGGGTAGAATGGGAGTACCTGCAGGATGACTTTCGGGTGCTGACCAATATTCACCTGGTCAACTATAACGAAGACTTCAACCTCGGCTGGCATCACAGCGTTAAATTGGGGCTGGAAACCAAAGACAGTGATAGCCTGGGTTATCACCTCAACTGGCGCAGCAGTCGCGGCTATTTTGAGGGCAAGGAGCTGCTATTGCTGGCATTTGGCGGTGAAGCCACCCTGGCCACCCGGCAACGGGACTTT
Source organism: Shewanella sp. K8 (assembly GCF_028823715.1). Lineage (NCBI taxonomy): Bacteria > Pseudomonadati > Pseudomonadota > Gammaproteobacteria > Alteromonadales > Shewanellaceae > Shewanella > Shewanella sp. K8. The sequence goes on along the minus strand of NZ_JAPEHY010000015.1, from coordinate 35,004 downwards.
TATCAAGTGAATGTTGCCGCCGAGTATTTCTATAAGTTCACCCCCAAGTGGATCGCCTATTCCAAGGTGCGGCTGTCCAACTCCAACAACAACTATATCGACCGTCCCTTTGCGCTGGGGGATGAAACCGGCATTCGCGGTTATCCCAACGACTACCAGCACGGTGACAATCAATGGCTGCTGACCGGCGAAATCCGCTATTACCCCAATATCAACCTTTACCAACTGGCAGAATTGGGCTGGGCCGCCTTTATCGATGTCGGTCAGGCCTTTGGGGGTGCCATGGCCAATGACAACGAAGTCTCAGGCCCCATAGGCTCTATCGGCATAGGTGCCAGAATCTACTCTTCCCGTTCCAGTTATGGTCATGTCGCCCATATCGATTTCAGCGTGCCCTTTACCCGGGGCGAGGAAGTGGACGGCTGGGAATGGCGCTTTCAAGTGAAGCAGAGTTTCTAGGCTGACTCTGCCACCCCAGCGGCAAACTCTGCACTAAACTTGAAGGGTCACAGCGACCTGGACCTGACATGAAAAAACTCCTTTCCTCCGTACTGCTCGGCCTGTCGTGCCTGATATCGGCACAGGCAAGCACGTTGAAAATCGCCTTTTTTGATTTTGCGCCATACAGCTTTCAGGAAGAAGGAGAACTCAAGGGCGTCATGGTAGAGATGACTCGCCTGGCCTGCCAGCGCTGGGAGGAAGGCTGCCAACTCAAGCTGTGGCCCAATCGCCGCGCCAGGCAACAGATGAACTCGGGAGAAACCGGTGCCATGGGGCTGGCCTGGGCAGATTATCGCACCTCACAATACTATTTCTCGGTCCCCCTGTTGCAGTCTGAATATGGTTTTTTCAGCCTCAAGGCACTGAGTTTGAAGCAGATGCAGCAGCTATCGGATCAGCGTGTGGCAGTATTCTCACCATCCAATACCCACAATGCCCTGCAAAAATTGAATCAGGAACTGATCCGGCAACAAGTTCCCCCCATGCAGGTGGTTACCTTTCCACAAAGCGATGAGTTACCACTGAAAATGCTCGCCAGAAAGCGTTTTGATGCCTATTTTGTCAACCGGGATGTCGGTCGCTGGTACGCAGGGAAACAGGGGATTGAAGGCTTGGACTATCTACCCAGCCAACCCAAGACTTACTACTGTCTGGCATTCGATATCCGTCATAATGACCGACAGACCATAGCCCGCTTCAATCGGCTGTTGTTGGAGTTGCAGCAGGGAGAAGCCTGGCACCAGTTACTGCAGCGCTGGCAGGTTGAACCGGCCCAATGGCAGCCTGAGCAAGCCCAAGCCATGAACATTCCACTCGAGTAGAAAAGCAAAAGGCCGCCCGTGATAACACGGGCGGCCTCGTTTTATTTGGTGAGTTGGCCTATAAGCCGGGTCCTGTTCTCCCGAAGGAGCGGCAGTCATTCCTCTAGGCCTGCAATCGCTCACAGGCTCAAGCAATCTACCCGGTTCCAACGCGAGCCACGCATTAATTCCGAAGAATAGTGGAACCCTATTTGATCTTGCTCCGGGTGGAGTTTACCGTGCCGCGAACTGTTACCAGCCGCGCGGTGCGCTCTTACCGCACCCTTTCACCCTTACCGGCCCGAAGGCAGGCGGTCTACTCTCTGTTGCACTGGTCGTCGGCTCACGCCGCCCAGACGTTATCTGGCACCCTGCTCTATGGAGCCCGGACTTTCCTCCCCGTTCTTGCGAACGCAGCGACTGCCCGGCCAACTCGGCGCGGATTATAGCCCATAGCGAGCCTCACACCAAGGCATTTCCTTACCAGCCCAGCTCCAGCCCTTTTTTATAGAGGGCGTTTTTCTTCAGCCCATGGATCTGTGCCGCAATAGCGGCCGCCTTCTTCAACGGTAATTCATCACAGAGTAGTTTGAGGGTATCCAGCGCCGCTGCGGGCGTTTCGTCTGCTTCTTCACTGACAAAACCGTGCAGCATAAGCACGATTTCACCGCGCTGCTGGTTGGCATCGGCTTCAACCTGCGCCAGCACTTCGGCCGTGGTGCCGCAGAGGAAGGTTTCAAAGGTCTTGGTCAGTTCCCGCGCCATCACCATCTGCCTATCCGGCCCCAGGACCTCCACCAGCGACTTGAGGCTGGGCAGAATTCTGTGGGGAGACTCATAGAAAATCAGGGTGCGCGGGTCTTCCCTAAGCGCCAGCAGTTTATCCTGGCGCCCTTTGTCTTTAGCCGGCAAAAAGCCTTCAAACGAAAAGCGATCCGAGGGCAAGCCAGATGCCGACAGCGCGGCAATGGCGGCGCAAGGGCCAGGCAGCGGGATCACCGGATAACCGGCGGCGCGCACATGGGATACCAGGTGATAGCCGGGATCGGAAATCAGCGGCGTACCGGCATCGCTGATCAGCGCTATGGCTTCACCTTCGCCGAGGCGTTCGACAATCCACTGCGCCCGGGCACGTTCATTGTGGTCATGCAGCGCTGTGGTGCGGGTGTCTATGCCGAAGTGACTCAGCAATTTACCGCTGTGGCGTGTGTCCTCACAGGCGATCAACGCCACCCGATTCAGTACTTCCAGAGCCCTGGGGCTCAAGTCCCCCAGGTTGCCTATGGGAGTGGGAACTATATACAGCGCGACCGACAGGTCCATAACTACCTCGGAGATGAAAGTGCCGAGACTTTCGTCAGGCACAATAGAAGGTTAAACTAGAGCCAGCATCTTACCAGAGTGAAGCCCTGTGTTAAAAAGCCTGAATAGAGTTAAATACATTTCTGCTGCGATTTTGCTTGCCAGCCTGTGGGGCTGTGGCAGCACGCCATCAGCAGACAAAGATCAGCTGGCCGTCGTTTCTCTGGTCAGTGCCCCGCAAGCCCCGGCCGAGTATTTGGCATTTGCCGCCAAGGCGCCCAGCAAGGAAAACCGCGAGCGTTACCTGCTGTTGGCCGCCAATGCTTACCTCAAGCAAGGTGATACAGATGCCGCTGCAGATATTCTGCGTTCAATGCAGGCCGGGCTGAGCCCGGTGGATGAAATCCAGGCCGAGCACCGTTTTCTCAGCGCCCGCCTGCAAGAACTGACCGGCAAAAACGCCGAGGCCCTGAGCACCCTGAATTACCCTGGTAATTGGCAACTAGCCGATTGGCAATGGGCCAGTTATCACCAAGCCCGTGCCCGACTGTTTGCTGCCAACCAACAACCCGTGGAGCAAGTGCGTGAGTTGAGTAAGCTCAGTCAATATCTGCCGGTAAAGGCGACCGGCGAGGTTAACGATGAAATTTGGCAATTGCTCAAGCCACTGCAGGAAGAAACCCTGCAGAGCTTTGCCGCTCAAGAGAGCGATGCCGTATTTACCGGCTGGCTGCAGCTGGCTTATCTGGCCAAACACTACGCGGTGGATCCCTCAAGCCTGATCCGCCAGTTGAGTGATTGGCAGAAACGTAATCCTTATCATCCTGCGGCGGTACAGTTGCCTTCGGATCTGCAACTGGCGCTCAGTGCCAAGCCATACAGACCCAGCAATATCGCCGTGCTGCTACCACTTTCGGGCCCAAGAGCCGGAGTCGCCAACACAGTGCGTCAGGGCATACTGGCCAGTTATCTGAGCGACCCGGACAGCAATGTTAGCCTCAACTTCTTCGACACGGCCCAAGGTGCCGACAAGGCCTACCAGCAAGCGCTGCAGAGCGGCGCGGAATTTGTGATCGGCCCGCTGCTGCAAAACGAAGTGGAACAGGTGATGGCGGCCCAGCAAGCTACAAAGACAGATACCCCGCCGCAACTGTTTCTCAATCAAATAGATAAGCTGCAACCGCAACAGAATAAGTACTACTTCGCCCTGTCTCCCACTCAGGAAGCCAGCGATGCCGCCAGACGCATGTATCAGGATGGCATACAGGTGCCACTGCTGCTGGCCAGCAATGATGCCGTAGGCCAACGTATGGCCCAGAGCTTTAAGCAGACCTGGATGGAGCTGACCGACAGTGATGCCGAGGTTCACTTCTATGATAACGGTGACAAGATGCGCGAAACCGTGGAAGAAGCCCTTGGCGTGACTGACAGCAAGGCGAGGATCCAGGCCATTAAGGCACTGCTGGGCAGCAAGGTGAAGGCTGACTTCCGATCCCGTACCGATATCGATGCCATCTATATGATCTCGGGGATTCAGGACTTACCGCTGCTGAAACCCTTTATCGATGTCAACTTCAGTGTCTTTGCCGAGCAAGTGCCGCTGTATACCAGTAGCCGCGCCCGTCAGGAAGACAACGCCAAGCAAACCGCGATTGAACTGAACAATATCACCATCAGTGATATCCCCTGGTTGCTGCAGGCCAGTGAAGAAACCGAAGCGGTCAACAAGTTGTGGCCCACCTGGGGCAATGCCCAAAAACGCCTGTATGTGATGGGCTATGATGCCCTGCAGCTGGTCAATCGTCTGGCCCAGATGCATGCCTTCCCCGGATACCAGTACAGTGGTCGCAGCGGCCAGCTGACGGTGAGCCCGGATGGCGTGATCGATCGTCAGCTCAGCTGGGCCAAATACCAGCGCGGCGTTTTGCGGCCACTCTAAGCCGGCTTATGGATCTGGGACAGGAAGGCGAGCGTCTGGCTCGCCGCTATCTGGAACAACAGGGCCTGACCTTTGTCGAACAGAATGTGCGCTACAGTTTCGGCGAACTGGACTTGGTAATGAAACAGGGCAGCCAATGGGTGTTTGTTGAGGTAAAATACCGCTCACCAAGCCGATTCGGCGGCGCTTTGCAGTCATTGAGCCAGGCCCAGATAACCCGGCTTCGCAAGGCCGCCAGCCAGTATCTGCAGCAACACAGGATCAATGCCCCCTGTCGCTTCGATCTACTGGCCATTGATGCCGGCAAGGTGCAATGGCTACAGGACGCTTTTTAGTAAGCGCTTAACCCGAAACAAATTTACACTTTAATGCCTGAACAAAGCCCCCGGCCTATGGCATGATAGCAACACTTGATAGTGAAGGACTTATCCATGTTAGAACGTATCAAAGACAGCTTCACCGAGTCGATTCAGACCAAGATTGACGCCGCAGAGGCGCTGCCAGAGTCTATCGCCAAGGCCGCAGAAATGATGGTGCAATGTCTGTTGGGTGGCAATAAGATCCTTGCCTGTGGTAACGGCGGCAGCGCCGGTGATGCCCAGCACTTTTCAGCCGAGCTGTTGAACCGCTATGAAGTGGAACGCCCACCTCTGCCGGCCATAGCTCTGACCACAGACACTTCTACCCTGACGGCCATCGCCAACGACTACAGCTACGACGAAGTGTTTTCCAAGCAGATACTGGCACTGGGTCAACCCGGTGACATACTGCTGGCCATTTCCACCAGCGGTAATTCAGGCAACGTCATTAAAGCGATGGAAGCCGCGCTGAGCCGGGATATGACCATAGTAGCGCTCACGGGTAAAGACGGCGGCGCCATGGCCGGATTGCTGAGCACCAATGATGTGGAGATCCGCGTCCCCTCCAATGTCACGGCCCGCATTCAGGAAGTGCACCTGCTGGTTATCCATTGCCTGTGCGACAACATTGACCGCACCCTGTTCCCGCAGGACGAACATCAATGAGACGTCTGCTGCCCCTGTGTCTACTGCTTACCAGTTTGACCGGCTGTGCCGGAGCCGTAATGGTGGGTGCAGTTGGCGGCGCCATGGTGGTTAACGATGAGCGTTCGCTCAAGACCCAGTTGGATGACACCAATGCCGATTTTCGTATCTCCAGTGTACTGGGAGCGGAAGATGATCTGAAGAATCAGACCAATATCACCGGGGTCAGCATGAACGGCAATGTGTTGATGATAGGTCAGGCGCCCAACTCCATGCTCAGGGACAAGGCGATTCGGCTGGTCAAAGAGCTGCAACTGGGTGGCAAGATCCACAATCAGATCCGTATCGGCAACCCAACGTCCTTCACTACCCGCAGCAACGACACCTGGATCACCACCAAGGTCAAGGGTCGGATGCTCAACGACAAGAATCTGGATGTCACCAAGATCAAGGTGATCACAGAGAATGGTGAAGTCTTTCTGCTGGGCCTGGTCGAGCGTGAACAAGCCGACCTGGCAGTAGAAATTGCCCGGAATACCGCTGGAGTACGTAAGGTTATTAAGGTGTTCGACTACGTCACCCCTTAACGCCCTTTATATCGAGTCGAACGAGAGCCGGTCACACCGGCTCTTGTGCTTTCAGCTCGCGGGCTTTCATCAACTTGGCGATGGCGGGCAGGCACAAAGTCGGCAGCACCACCAGGGCAGCCCCTACCCAGCTCAAAGTATCCAGCCACTCATCGAAAAGCAGCCAACCGAGGAAGACAATAAAGATAAGCCCGCTGTATTCGGCTACGGCAATTTCACTGGCCTTGGCCCTGCGATAGGCCAGGACACAGAACCAGTTATATGCCAGCAGGAAGGCATTGGATAACAGCGCCACTCCGAGCAGTGGCCAGCTCAGCCCGGCCAGTTGTTGCGACAGTGCCACCAGCAAGATCAGCGGCAAACTCAGCAGGTTGTAACAGAGCAAAGTCAGACTGGCCGCCTCTGTACTGGGCAGCTTGCGCAGGCTCATCTGGTTCAAGGAGAAGGTAAAGGCCGAAACCAGCACGGCAATGCCGGCCAACTCCAACTCGCTGGGCCTGAGGATCAATAAGATACCGGCAAATCCCAGCGCCGCAATACCCCACTGCAACGGCGTGATCTGTTCTTTCAGGAATACGGCACCTAACACCATGATCATCAAGGGCGCCGAATAGAACAGTGAACTGACAGTCGCCAAGGGCAGCGCCATCAGACCAATAATCAAAAAGAGCGCGCCAACAGCTCCTGTGTTGGCACGCCAAAGGTGGATCTTAAAGTGAGAAGTCCCCGGGCGACCGGCCTTGAGCCACAGGGGCAGCAACATAAGTACCGCTGTCACCTGGCGCACCAGCAGGAAAGTCGCCGCATTGGCATCATCCGGTAACCACTTGACCGACACGTCATAAAAAGCGCTGAAGAGATTTCCTACGGTCAATAAAATCAAACCGATAGCAACGGTTCTCTGCATCTTGGTTATCCTGAATGACTCTCAATCGGCGGCATCATATCCGGGTTAAAAACCAAACTGAAATGATGTTTTTTGCGCATAAATGAATTAAATTCATACTAAATTTCCGGAAAGAATAGCCTATGCGAAAACTTCCCCCCTTGAGAGCGCTGCAGGTATTCGAGGCAGCTGCTCGCCAGAGCCACTTTTCCCGCGCCGCCGAAGAGCTGTGCATCACCCAGAGTGCCGTGTCCCACCAGGTCAGATTACTGGAGGAACACTTTGGCGAGCCCCTGTTCCAACGTCAGGGGCGCAGTCTCAAACTGTCACCCAAGGGAGAGATCCTCTACGGGGAACTGGAGCGAATATTCAACGAGCTGGCTGACCTTGGCCGTTTGTTCGGCGAACCCAATCGCGAGCTGAAACTGGCGGTTTACAGCTCTTTTGCAGTTAAATGGTTGATCCCCAGACTCAGCGACTTTCGCCGCCGTCACCCTGAGGTGCAGATCAGGCTGGAGATGGTGACTCAAGATCCCGAGCTCAGCGACAGCGTGGCCGATCTCTTTATCAGTGGTGGCCTCAAACGACGGGGTTACTGGCAGACGGTGCTGCACAAGGAGCGGCTTATTCCGGTTTGCAGCCCACAGTTACCGCCCAGAGCCGGACAGATAACGATTCAGAGTCTGCAGCAGTACCCACTGTTGACCGTGGATGAAGGCCCGCTGGGGCTGGACTGGAACCGTTGGGCCGAGGCCAACGGTGTGACTCTGACAGCCAATCACAGGCAGCATATTTTCAGCCATGTGTTGATGGCCATAGAGGCCGCTATTGCAGGTCAAGGCATAGCACTGGCGTCAGACTTTATGGTAGAGGATGATATTGCCAGTGGCCGTTTGATTGAGGCCGAACTGCCGGATGTGCATACAGGGTTTGAGTTCACTTTTTGCTGTAAGGAGCGGCGCCTCAAAGAACCGGCGATAGCGGCCTTTGCCGATTGGCTGATGTTGATGGCAAGCCAGCCACAACCGCAGTAACTCGAACGCAGTCACAAAAAAGCCGACCTTGTCGGTCGGCTCTCAAGATTGGCTGATTTACACCAGCAAGCCTATCTTCTCATAAACTTTCTTCACTGTGACTTCGGCGCGGGCCTGGGCCTTTTCCGAGCCCTGCTTCATCACAGACTCCAGGAAGGCTCTGTCTTCGCGGAACTGACGGAAGCGTTGTTGCAGCGGCTCCAACATACCAACCACGGCTTCACCGGCGGCCACTTTCAAATGGCCATACATCTTGCCTTCAAACTCGGCTTCCAGTTCGGCTATGCTCTGGCCTGTCACCCCGGACATCAGGCTCAGCAGATTGGACACCCCAGGCTTGTTGTCTATGTCGAAACGCACGACAGGCGGCTCATCGCTGTCGGTCATCGCCTTTTTCAGCTTCTTCATCACCGCCTTGGGATCTTCCAGCAGGCCGATGACATTATTGCGGTTGTCATCTGACTTGGACATCTTCTTGGTGGGATCCTGCAGCGACATCACCTTGGCACCCAGCTCAGGGATAAAAGGCTCGGGCACTGTAAAGGTGTCACCATAGGCGTTGTTGAAGCGGGTGGCGATATCCCGGGTCAATTCCAGATGCTGTTTCTGATCCTGACCGACTGGGATCTCATTGGCCTGGTACAGCAGGATATCGGCCGCCATCAGTACAGGATAACCGAACAGACCCACGTTGATATTGTTGGCGTGTTTTTGTGACTTGTCCTTGAACTGAGTCATGCGGCTCAGCTCGCCCATCTGGGTATAACAGTTCAAAACCCACCCCAACTGAGTGTGCTGTGGCACCTGTGACTGAATGAACACAGTGCTCTTCTTAGGATCGACACCACAGGCAAGGTATAGCGCCAGAGTATCCAGGCAAGCTTCACGCAAGGCATTGGGATCCTGGCGCACTGTGATGGCATGCAGATCCACCACGCAATAGAGGCAATCATGGCTGTCCTGCATGGCTACCCACTGACGCAGGGCACCCATGTAGTTACCTATGGTCAACTCGCCTGAGGGCTGGGCACCGCTCAATACTATGGGTTTGGGACTGCTCATGAATTTCATTACTCCGATTGCTGTGGCGGCAAATGCGCCAAAATTTGCTCAAAATGATCGCATACGGCATCTGGGCCGCAAAGCCCAATATCTTCACCGTAGTTGTAGCCATAGGTCAAGCCGATTGAGGCAATACCTGCGGCTTTCGCCGCCAGAACGTCGTTGCGGGAATCGCCCACCATCAACATCTGCTGAGGTTGCAACTGCCATTTATCCAGCAGGTGGGTCAGCGGCAAGGGATCCGGCTTCATCTTGGTGAGTGAATCGCCGCCGAGAATTTCACTGAAAAACGACTCAATACCAAAGGCCTGCAATAGGGGCACAGTAAATCGATAAGGCTTGTTGGTGACTACCGCCAGCTTGAAACCTCGTCGCTGCAGGGTGCCAAGCACGGACTCAACCCCGGGATAGAGCTTACTGTAATGCTCGAGGCAAGCCTCATAATGCCTCATAAATACCGGCATGGCATCGGCCATGACAGAGGCATCCGGCTCATCGCCCAGGCTCGAGGTCAGCGCGCGGCGCATCAACATCTCTGTGCCATTGCCAACCCAGCTGCGAACCTGGTCTTCAGTGCAACCACGCAGTCCCATATCGGCCAAGGTTGCCTGGGTCGCAGCGGCCAAGTCCGGCACACTGTCCACCAGAGTGCCATCCAAATCAAAGGCGATCGCACTGATACTGCTTGCGATCATAACTTACACTCCTGCCAGTTCACTGCGCATCTGGTCGATAACCGCTTTATAGTCCGGTTGGCTAAAAATGGCAGAACCGGCTACAAACATATCGGCACCGGCGGCGGCGATTTCGGCAATATTGTCCACCTTAACCCCACCGTCGACTTCCAAGCGGATATCGCGGCCACTCTCATCGATGCGGCGACGCACTTCGGCCAGTTTGTCCAGTGTCGATGGAATAAATGACTGACCACCAAACCCTGGGTTGACCGACATCAGCAAAATCACATCCAGCTTATCCATCACATAGTCCAGGTAGTGCAGTGGCGTGGCAGGGTTGAAAACCAAACCCGCCTTACAGCCATTGTCGCGGATGAGTTGCACTGTACGATCCACATGCTCGCTGGCCTCTGGATGGAAAGTGATGATAGAAGCCCCCGCCTTGGCAAAGTCAGGCACTATGCGATCGACCGGCTTCACCATCAGGTGCACATCGATATCGGCGGTAATACCATAGTCACGCAACGCCTTGCAGACCATGGGGCCTATGGTCAGGTTAGGTACATAATGGTTGTCCATCACATCGAAGTGAACCACGTCGGCCCCCGCATCCAATACGGCTTTAACATCATCACCCAGGCGGGCAAAATCGGCAGACAGAATGGAAGGAGCAATAAGATATGGGCGCATAGCATTCTCACAGGATGTTTAAGAAGTCGCCTATTTTACCCGCCAAGGCGCTCGGGCTCTATAGCCTGGCGCCCATTTCTGCCGTTGAAAAGCGCCATAAGTTGGAATAAAGTTGTTACTTGGTAAAAAGCTGTTCAATTTATCAACGGCTTTGTTATAATTGACCGATGTCACATTTGGGATTGGAACAGGATGAACCAGAAACCGCAGGTTTTCACACACAGCATCAAGTCAGCAGTCATACTCGCTGTCGCCGCTGGCGTGGTGGGAGCAACTGCCGTTGGTTTCCAAAGCCTGGGTTCTTCCAGCAATAATCTGGCCTGTAGCTGCAGCCAGGAAAATGATTACAATCCCAACCTGCCTTCCAGCCATCCCAATAATCGCTGTGCGACTCAGGAAGATGATCTGAGCTGGAAGAGTTGGCTCAGCGGCAAGAGTCGTTCGGGTCAGTTCCATTTTGTTGACTTGTTGGAGTTGCTGCACGGCCATCAACGTAAACCGGTTGATGATATGGCTCCGGCGAATTCCAATAACGGTTTCTAGATGCTTGGCCGCTACTGGCGTTACCTTTACAGTACGCTGGCAGCCTTCTTCGGCGTGCAGAGTGAGTCCAATCGCGTCAGGGACTTCAGCGCCAATTCCTCACCTCTCCCTTATATCATCACGGGCGTGTTGCTAGCCGCACTACTGGTACTAGGTCTGTTGCTGCTGGTAAATCGAGTACTCGCCTGATTACTTTGGCAAAGATGACTTTCAGTCGTTCTCGTTGTGATAGGTTTCGTCGTACAGAGCCATCAACTCATTCACCTTGGTTCTGGTGCTGCCTTTCTGGCTGATGTTACGTTGAACCTGTATCGCTTCCATTCTCGAGCCGTGATAGAGCTCGCGGGTCAACGGAATATCATGGTTGCTGATAAGCACAGGAATGCCACGCTCAATGGCGGTATGACGGGAATGCCTGGCCAGCAGTGCCTGGTCATCCAAAGAGAAACCGGCACCGACATAAGTGGTAAAACTGGCGGTGGTCGATAAAGGTGCGTATGGCGGATCGCAATAAATCACGTCACCGCTTTTAGCCAGGGCAAACGCCTGCTCGTAGCCAATGCAGCGAAACTCGGCATTTTGTGCCTTGGCAGCAAAACCGCGGATCTCTTTCTCAGGGAAATACGGCTTCTTGTAGGAACCAAAGGGCACATTGAATGAGCCTTTACGGTTATAACGACACAGACCATTAAAGCCGTGGCGGTTGAGATAAAGAAAATAGACTGCCCGCTCGAAGGGGTCACGACTGCGATTGAATTTTTCTCTGACCAGATAGTATTGCTCTTTATCGTTCATCCGCGGTACAAACAGTTCCGCCGCCGCCCCTATGTATGCTTCCGGACGAGTCTGAATGATAGAGTAAAGGTCGATCAGATCGCGATTGATATCGCACAACAGATAGCTCGGATAATCTGTGTTGAGAAACACAGAACCAGCACCGACAAAGGGCTCAACCAAGCGCTCACCCTTGGGCAAGTGCTGAGTCAGGGCATCAACCAGTTTAAATTTACCACCGGCCCACTTAAGAAAGGCTCTTTGTTTTTTCTTCATTAAAATTGATTGGTGCCCGGAAAAACGAAAGTGAGGATTGTACTCCGTTTAAGATGAAATTTCACTGTTACTTAGGCCAGCTTGTAAGCGATAGTGCTGCAGTGATTGCCATGACTTGACCAAGGGTTGAGACAGGCCCAAAGTCTGCTGCAACACTTTGCCGGCTTCGATGGCCTCTTGCTTACTGGCATATTCCCCTACCAATACCACCCACCAATCCTTGTGCTTGGCTACCCTGACATTTTCCACTTTTTTCAGCTTGGCCATAAACGCCGTCAGTGACGATTCACGTTTCAGACTCACCAACTGCAAAGTATAACCCTGTGTCGGTAGCACTCCGGCCCTGGGCTCTTGTTCTAGCTCAGATTTATCCTGAACTTCTTGCGACTTGGTATCTTGAGAAGCCTTAGCGGCCTCTTTGACCTGCGGCTTTTGGGTAACCGGCGTAGTAACAGGAGCGGTTTGCACATCCAGTATTGCCTTGGCGTCACTCAGTAGCTCAGATTCTGACTCTGAGGATCGCGCTGTAACCACTTGAGTCTCTGCATGCTGAGCATTTTTTTGCTCCAAGACCGCCTGCGGCTCTGTTACCTGGCTTTGTACTTGTTCCAGGCGAACGTAAACGGGCGTAGTTGAGAGCGCCTCCTGATCTCGGTCAATATCGAGCCAACGTTCGGCAAATTGGCTTAAGGGACTTGTACTATGCTCCAGCACCAGGGTTGACTGGGGCAATTCAGGCAGAGGCTCGGTCGAGCGCAGCAGATACCAGGAGAGCAGCGCCAGAGAGATAAGCACGGCAAGGCTCGATATCAGTATGGTCTTCCAAGGGAATACCCTTGGCCTCGGCGGCTCACCATTCAATGCCAGCTCCAGCAATGCCAATACCTCGGCCGGTGTGCCTTGTTGCCTCTCCAACTGCTTGACCACTATGGCCCGTGGCGTGAAAGTGTGCACTGCGCTGCGGGTCAACAGTGTCTGATACAGGCCCTCACGCTCGACGAGAGAAAGCGGCTCAAGCTTAACCGGCAACACCTGCTGTTTCTGTGCTTTGGGCAGTTGAAGCTGTAGCTGCTCGGCAAACTCCGGAGAGACAGAACAGGTCAACGTGATAGGTTCTCCTCTGGCCTGCAGCTGAGTCAGCAATAAACACTCAGCCCAAAGCGCCAAGGGCATATTGTCAGCATCGTCGATCAGAATGTGGATAGGCTTGCGCATCTCACCCAGATAACGCAGCAGGGTATCGGCCAGAGGCTGCTCGTCGTCAAACAGGGGATCGGGCAGCAACTGGATCAGCAACTTGCGCCTTATTTCTGCAGCATCGGCATGTTGAGGGCAACTGACCAACGCCAGATTATGCTCATCGAGCACATTGGCCAAGGCGGTCAACAGTCGTGTCTTACCTGCTCCAGCCTGCCCCTGCAACAAAACCAGCTGCTGACCATAACAGGCCAGATGCTGCAGTCTTTGTAACAGTGCCTCTTGCGAGGGTAGGAGAAGTTCTTCGGTTGCCACCATTGTTACCCATCAAGGATCAAGTGCGGCAGATCACCTGTTCGAGTAGGGATTCCGGCACTTGAGCAAAAATACCGGCCTGACCCATGTCTGTGGGCAAAACCAGGCGAATTTGCCCAGCCAAAACTTTTTTGTCACGCCGCATGTGTTTGATAAAGCTTTCAAAATCCATGGACTCTGGTGCAGTTACCGGTAAATCGAATACCTGTAGCAGCTCAGTGATGCGACGGAGAATTGACTCGTCAATCAGTTCCATGGCTTTTGCAGTTTGTGCAGCAAGGACCGTGCCAGCGGCAACCGCTTCACCGTGAAGCCAATTGCCATAGCCCATTTCGGCTTCGATAGCATGTCCGAAGGTATGCCCCAGATTCAACAGAGCGCGAACCCCCTGCTCTGTCTCATCTTCGGCAACCACTTCGGCTTTTATCTCACAGCAGCGACGTATGGCATAAGCCAGTGCCTCTGGCTGCTGCGATTTGAGTGACTCAACATTGTTTTCGAGCCACAGGAAAAAGTCAGCATCCCAAATGATGCCGTATTTGATCACCTCAGCCATGCCGGCGGCAAATTCACGCGCCGGCAGAGTCTTCAGGCACAGGGTATCTATCAGCACAAGTTGTGGCTGATAAAAAGCGCCTATCATGTTCTTGCCCAGCGGATGATTGACCGCTGTTTTGCCGCCCACAGAGGAATCGACCTGAGACAGGAGCGTAGTGGGGATCTGGATAAAGTCCACGCCCCGCTGATAACAGGCCGCAGCGAAGCCGACCATGTCACCAATGACACCGCCACCGAGAGCCACCAGCACCACATCACGACCGCAGTTGTGCTCAAGCAGAGCCGTAAATACGCTTTCGAGTTGTGCCAGTGTCTTGTACTGCTCACCATCGGGCAGAATATGAGCAAAAACCTGAGCCGCAGGCAGCAGAAGGCGCTGCAAAGACTGCAGATACAGGGGAGCTACTGTGTCATTGGAGACAATGAGGACTTTTTTACCCGAGACACTCGCCGTCAGGCAATCGCTCTGGGCCAACAGACCCTGGCCAATGAAGATAGGATAACTGCGTTCACCTAAATCAACCCGGATCTGTTGCATCTTGCGTCCTAGAAGCCTAATTGTTCAATGATTTGATTGGCCACAACTTTGGCGCTTTGCTCGTCTGTCTTGACGATAACATCGGCGATTTCCTCATAGAGAGGATTACGCACGTCTGCCAGTGCTTCCAACACTTCACGAGGATTATCTACCTGCAGCAAGGGGCGACGCTTGTCGCGCTGGGTACGGGCCACTTGCTTGTCGATAGTGGTTTCCAGATACACCACGATACCGCGGGCAGAGAGGAAGTTGCGGATATCTTTGCTTTGAACTGAGCCACCACCTGTGGCCAGAACTATGCCTTGTTTCTCGGTCAGATCGGAAATCACCTGAGCCTCGCGGCGACGGAAACCTTCTTCGCCTTCAACGTCAAATACCCAGGCAATGTCAGCGCCAGTGCGATTTTCAATCTCTTGATCTGAATCGTGGAATTCCAAATGCAGCATTTGTGCCAGATGACGACCTATGGTGCTTTTGCCTGCGCCCATAGGGCCTACCAGAAAAATATTACGTTTTTCAGCCATTTCTTGTACGTCTGAATCTTATGAAAAGTTTGCCGAATGTCGACTTACTATCAAATCGACGGGATTTGTTACCTTGCTCTAATGAGACTTGACCGGGGATTATCTCAGCTTAAGGACATTCAAGGCAAGTAATGCCGACTATTAAAGCCAAATTTCCCCGGGCCCAAACATCAAAGCCAGCGACTGGCACTGGCTTTGATTGAGGTTTTACAGGTTTGGAAAAAACTTAGGCTGACCCCGGCATGCCTTCAATCAGATGCCTTGAATGCCAATTGCTGTGCAAGCCACGCTCTACAAAAGAGAACGCCACGATGACCCATTCACACCTTCCCTAGATTTCTTCGGTCACTATCTTGGGCGTTACGAAGATCAGTAACTCCTGGCGCTCATTCTTGTCCGAAGTATTGCGGAACAGGAAGCCGACCAAGGGGATATCCCCCAATACAGGAACCTTGCTGACCCGGCTGATCAGGTTCTGTTGATAGATACCACCCAAGACTATGGTTTCACCATTATCCACCAGCACTTGAGTACCTATGCGCTGGGTATCGATGGAGACAGCCTCTCCCAACGGAGTTTGTACTACCTTACCCTGCGAGTCCTGAGTAATTTCCAGATCCAGTATCACGCGGTTGTCCGGGGTGATCTGAGGTGTTACCCGCAGCGACAGTACCGCTTTCTTGAACTGTACAGTTGCCGCCCCACTGGAAGCCGATTCCACGTAAGGGATCTCGACACCCTGCTCAATATAAGCGGCTTTCTGATTCGAAGTGGTAATCCTCGGACTGGCAATGATTTCACCCTTGTTTTCCTGCTCCAGCGCACTCAATTCCAGGTCCAAGACGGTACCGTCAGCCAATTTGGCCACATGGAAAGCTATGCTGGTAGCATTGCTTGGTGCTGCCGGCAGATTCACATTGAGACGATCGCCAATTGATGGAATGGTGCCGTTGGCTATGTCCTGAGCACCTTCCAGGCTACCCGATGTGCCCTTATTGCCCTGCTGATCTGTAATTCCCCAACGGATACCCAGGTCTTCCGAAACATCATCTTTGACCGTGACCATTCGGCTTTCAATCAGCACCTGACGAATAGGTACGTCCAATACTTCAATCAGCTTATGCACATTTTCCAGGATATCGGCCGTGTCTTTAACCAACAGAGTATTGGTTCTTTCATCCACAGCAACAGTGCCACGCTTGGATAACAGGCTGGAGCCTTCTCCCTTCAGCAGGTTGGCAATATCATTAGCCTTGGCGTAATTCACCTGCAGATACTCTGAGTAAAGCGGTGCCAACTCTTCTGAAACCTTTTTCTTGTTCTTGAGCTGATTTTCCTCACGTATGGCCAGCTCTTCCGCCGGCGCCACCATCAGGATATTACCCTCGATTCGCTTATCCAGCCCCTTGGTTTGCAGGATAAGATCCAACGCCTGATCCCAAGGGACATCGTCCAGTCTCAGGGTGATGCTGCCGTCGACAGTATCACTGGTCACCAGATTGAAATCATTGTAATCGGCGATAATCTGCAGCACGGTCCTGACGGAAATATTCTGGAAGTTAAGTGACAGAGTCTTACCTGAGTATTTCTTCTCTTCTTCCAGTTGAACTTCACGCTCGACCTTGTTCATCGCCAAGGTGAACATATTGCCATCTTGCTTGTAGTTATATTCGTAGTCACCTTTGATATCGATTAGCACCCGGGTAGTCAGATCTTCTTTGAAGGTCTCAAAGCTCTTCACCGGAGTGGCAAAGTCCTGCACATCCATGACATATAACATGTCAGATGGAATATCTGTGTTATACAACTTCAGCTCCAGCCTAGAGCCAACTTGCTCCACATTGGCGGCAACCGATGAATTACGCAGCTCAACCAGTAATTCTCCGCCATTATCACCCAAGCGGCGGAAATCAATATTCTTTATGCTATTGACGAAAGGACTGCTGGCCTTGCTCTGGGGATCCATGACCTCATCATTGACAGTCAAACGATAAACGTTGTCTACCGCCTTACCCTGATAAGGTTTCACTTTTTTCAGTGCCAGAACCAGTCGTAAATTATCGCCGTCCTGCATGCTGGACAGCTGCTCGACACCGGCAGTATTAATAGGGATTCGTGCTTTCTCCAGCGCCGAAATACTGTCGCTGAAGTCCAATTGGATACTGGCTGGATCGGCACTCAAATTGATTTCCGGCTCAGATATCGGCTTGTCAAACACCAACTCCAGCTCCAGTTGATGATCCACAATGGCGTGGTACTTTACATCCACCAGCTTGTTGGCAGCACCAGCGTAGGGACTGAGCCCCAGGACGAGCAGGCTGCCCAGGATAAACTGCATCCATTTGGCTGCATTCTTCGGGGTGATATTCGCGGCAGAAGATTCCATTATTCCCTCATCCTTCGCTTGTTATTCTCCGGTCAATTCCAGGCTGCTGTTGCGCTCTGTCCAACAGCCGGAACCGTCCGGTACTAATTCAATGATGTCGATATTCTGTGCTGATACTTTGGCGATGCGGCCGTGATAGAGTCCCAAATACTCGCCCACTCCCATCCGATAGACATTGCCATCGGTTGTTTCCACCAAGGCCCAAACCACGTTGTCTTCGCTCAGGGTGCCGCGCATCTTGAGGTTGTCCAGCGCATAGGTTTCGAGACGGCTCTTGCGACGCTTGAGATCCGGCTGCAGGCAATCCTTGGTGGTATCTATCACCTCTTCCGTCAGTTCCCGGGAGGGCGGCACAAAGGGACTACGCAACATATCTGCCTGATAATCAAAATGCTCAAACTGAGGCGGCTCTTTCAACGGCGGGATCCTGGCAACATGCTGAGCCTTGGTGCTGGTGACAAAGGCTTCAAGATCTGTTCTGTCACCGATACAGCCGCCAAGCATTAACGCCGCCGCGATCAGGGGGATGAGTCGTTTCATTTACCTTTCCCCTTAGCCTTCTCCGGCGGTAATTCCGTTCCTTCTTTAAATCTGTAGGTCTTGGCCAGAATTTCCATTGCCAAGGTGCCGGATGGATCGCGCTTAACCACAAAGTCATGCAGGCTGACGATCCTTGGCAGCTTGGCCACTCCGCCGACCATGTGCCCCAATTGGTGATAGTCACCGGTCACTGCCATGCGTATCGGAAACTCAATATAGAAATCCCGTTGGATCTCTGCATCCCAATCCAGACTCTGGATCTTCAGACCCGCATCTGTGGCGACATAGGTCAAGTCATCGAGCAAACCCGGCATTTCATTCTCTGATGGCAGCATCTTCAACAGTTCGGCAAATTGTGCCTCCATCTGTACCAATTGCTCCCGATATAATTTCAGGTTAGCGGCCAACAGATACTTTTGCTTGAAATCATCACGCAGTTGTTGCTCTTTCACCTGTTCAGACTGGTAAATATCTATGGCGTCTGAAACAAACAGATAATAGCCACCGACGAACACCAGAATCGCCAGCAAGCCTGCAAATACGGCCTTGACCTGAGTCGGCCAGCCGCCGATATTCTCCATGTCCAGATCATTGAACTGGCTCAAATCGAAACTCATTTGCCCGCTCCTTTCGCCATCTGTGCCGTCCCTTCAAGCCGGTTTGCTCCCTTGATACTGACTTTGAGACTGAAGCGTTGCAGCTCTCTGAGTTCTTCCTGTTGAGAGACTATCGACTGCATACTCGGATCCTGAAGCCATTCTGATGCTTTAATTTTTCGCATCATGTTGGCGACATTGTTATTGGACTCACTGCGTCCTTCGATCCAGATAAGGCTGCCTTTTTTTTCTATGCTGGAAAGATAGATACCTGGCGGAATAACCCGTACCAGCTCATCCAATACGTGGGTTGGCAAATTACGCGCCTGTTG
Source organism: Shewanella sp. K8 (assembly GCF_028823715.1). Lineage (NCBI taxonomy): Bacteria > Pseudomonadati > Pseudomonadota > Gammaproteobacteria > Alteromonadales > Shewanellaceae > Shewanella > Shewanella sp. K8. Next base: position 15,943 of record NZ_JAPEHY010000015.1, on the reverse strand, counting down.
CAGGTTAAGAATAATCTCGGTGCGACGTTCAATATCCTTTTTACGCTGTTTTATCTTGGTGATTTCAGCTATCTGCTTGTCAAGCAAACTGATTTCTGACTGGAGATAAGCATTTCGCTGACGCTGATCCTCTGTCATCAAGTCGATAATGTTCAGTGCCAAATAAACCAATAACGCGGCGCCAATAAAAACAGCAGCCAGAATACCTATATAATCCCGCTTCTGTTTTTCCCTGGCTTCTTCACGCCATGGCAATAAGTTTATGTTCGCCATTGAGCATAACTCCTCAGTGCCAGGCCGCAGGCCACCATGTATTTACTGATATGGGGTTGCAGGGCATTTTTTACTGAATCGTCCGCATGTAAACTTCCCTGAAAGGGGTCGGCAATTATAGTGTGAACACCTAATTCATTGGTTAGAAGATTAGCCATGCCTTCTAATTTGGAAGTGCCGCCACAAAGCACCAAATGATCGACTTTATCCTTACCACTGGAAGTGCAATATATTTGCAGCGTACGTTTTATCTGTTGCAATAATTGCGTTTGAAATGGCGATAACACCTCAAACATATAATTGCGAGGTAGATCACCTTCTATCTTGGCCTTTTCCGCCTGCTCATAGGACATACCGTAAAAAGACAATATAGATTGAGTGAAGAGTTCACCACCAAATGCTTGCTCGCGGATAAAGGCTGTTTCCCCTTTTTCCACCACGGCGAAGGTGGTCATATTGGCACCGATATCAACCAAAGCGACAACCTGATCTGCTGCGCCATCCGGAAGCTGCCCCAGGATCAATTCATGGGCACGTCCCAGAGCATAGCCTTCTACATCAACAACTTTAGGCTCAAGGTCGACACTGTCCAGCGCATCGATTCTGGCATCAATATTTTCGGTACGGCAAGCACTAAGCAAGACATCAACCTTGCTGGGGTCTGTCTTGTTGACACTCAGCGTTTCAAAATCAATGCTGACTTCATCAAGTGAATAGGGAATGAGGTTATCCGCTTCAATCTCAATCTGCGCCTCCATTTCAACCTCACTCAAGGAGGCGTCCATGTAGATGACTTTAGTCATTACGGCTGATCCGGATACAGCGACAGAAGCAAATTTAGTTGATTTGGGCAATTGCCTCTTCAGCTGTCTCATTGCTTCAATAACGGCTTCAGGATCGCGAATATCATGATCATTGATGGCTCCTTTTTTTACAGGAGCAGCGGCATAAGCCTGGATTTTATAACCATCGCCTGTCTTGCCCAGCAGGATCGCTTTGACCTCGTGAGAACCGATGTCAATACCCACCATTTGCGGAGCCTGACGCTTCCATAGATTCGAAAGCATAGTCCTTTGTCACTTTGTTATTGTTAGGTTTTAGATTAGCACATTTTCAAATTGTTACGCCCCTTTGTATAAAATGTTTGAGCACATTACAACGGCTAATTTTTTGACGCTGCCTTTTTGCTTCACCCTGCACAAAACGCCTTATATACTATTGTGCCCGCAGCAAGTTTTGGAATAATCTCGTGAAGTGGTTAAAACGTATACTCATAGCTCTATTCAGTCTGGCCCTTCTTGGGGTTGCAGCTATCGTTGGAGCCTACTTCTACGTCCTGCCCGAACTCCCGGATGTCGCTACACTCAAGACAGTTCAACTGCAAACGCCACTGAGGGTGTACTCCAGTGACGGCAAACTGATCTCGCAATTCGGTGAAAAACGCAGGATCCCGCTGGAGTTGGCCGATGTGCCCAAACCACTATTGCAGGCCTTCCTGGCAACCGAAGATTCACGCTTTTATGAGCATAAAGGTATCGACCCCATAGGTGTGGTGCGCGCCGCATTGGTTATGCTGGCCACCGGCGAGAAAAAGCAGGGTGCCAGTACCATTACCATGCAAGTGGCCAGGAACTTCTTCCTGACTCGAGACAAGACAATTATTCGTAAAGTCAAAGAGATATTTATCTCTATCCACATAGAGCAGCTGCTAACCAAAGATGAAATTCTGGAGCTCTATGTCAACCGTATCTATCTTGGACAGCGTGCTTACGGGGTTGGCGCCGCGGCTCAAGTTTATTACGGCAAGGAAGTCAAAGACTTGACGCTTGCTGAAATGGCAGTTATCGCAGGTTTGCCAAAAGCCCCTTCAACACTCAACCCTATCACCTCCCCCAGCCGAGCTTTGACCCGTCGTAACCTGGTGCTTAACCGTATGCTGGAGGTCGGCTATATCACCCAGAGTGAATATAACGAAGCCAGTGCTCAACCTATTACCGCCAAATACCATGGCGCCGAAATCGATCTCTATGCCCCTTACATTTCAGAGATGGCCAGAGATTATATGGTGCAGAAATATGGTGAAGAGGAAGCCTATACCGGTGGTTACGATGTTTACACCAGCATAGACTCATCACTGCAGTTAAAAGCCCAGAAGGCACTGCGCAACAATGTCTACGCCTATGATGAACGCCATGGCTATCGAGGCCCAGAAGCGGTTCTATGGACAGACAAGCAGCCTGATGAGAGCGAGTTGATTGCCACCCTGAAGAAAACTATGCCCATTCAGGAGCTCAGGCCAGCCGCCGTATTGCAAGTAGAGGAACAGCAAGCACAGGTGCTGCTCGCCTCGGGAGAAAAACTCACTCTGCCTTGGGATGGCCTCAAATGGGCCCGCAAGTTTATCAATGACAAACGCCAAAGCGCACCACCGAAGAAAGCCGAACAGTTTCTGAAAGTGGGCGAGCAGATTTGGGTGCGTAACAACGGCGATATCTGGCAGTTGGCTCAGGTGCCTCAGGTTGCCAGCGCCATAGTCTCGATAGATCCCAAAGATGGTGCAATTCAGGCTCTGGTCGGTGGTTACAGCTTCAGTCAGAGCCAGTACAACCGGGTAACTCAGGCCAAACGTCAGCTGGGCTCCAACATAAAGCCTTTCTTATATGCTACGGCGCTGGAGAAAGGCTATACCCTGGCGACACTGATCAACAATGCGCCGATCAACAAGCCCGACCTCAGCCAAGGTACGGCATGGCGCCCCAAAAACTCACCCGACGTATACGGCGGCCCCACCAGGCTACGTCTGGGACTGGCCCAGTCTATCAACGTGATGTCGGTGAGAACCCTGCGTTATGTTGGGCTGGATGCCGCCATCGACAAGCTGGTGCAGTTTGGTTTCGATGCCAAAGAGCTCAACCGCAACGAGTCTCTGGCGCTGGGATCACCATCTGCCACACCTTTGCAGGTGGTCACTGCCTTCTCTGCCTTTGCCAACGGGGGCTACCTGGTTGAGCCTTACTTCATTAAACGGATCCAGAATGCCCAGGGCGAAATCCTTGAACAAGCTCATCCGGCTCTGGCTTGTGATGCGCCGCTTAAGCCTGAAGAGGATATGGCGGATAACGCGATAACCGATTTGACTATGCAAGAGCCGCTGCAGCCCCAGGTTCAGGAAGATCCTTTCAGCTGTGACAGCCCAAGTGCCCGTCACGCCAAGCAAGTGATCAGCGAGCAGACCGCATTCCTGATCACCGATGCCCTCAAGAGTGTTATCTGGGGTGGCGGTAACTGGAGCAAGGGCACTGGCTGGAACGGTACCGCCTGGCGCGCCGCCAGAGTGGTCAAACGCCATGACATAGCCGGTAAAACGGGAACAACCAACGAATCGCGGGACACCTGGTTCAGTGGCTACAATCCTAAGCTTGCCACCACTGTCTGGGTCGGCTTCGATGACCATGGCCGTGAGCTGGGACGTACCGCCTGGAATGCCAGCGGCGCCAAAGATCAGATTTCAGGGGCCGAATCCGGTGCCAAGACCGCGGGCCCAGGCTGGAACGAGTTTATGCGCGATGCCCTGGAAGGAACGCCGGAAGAACCCAGCATTCCACCGGCTGGAATCGTTTCGGTGCGTATTGATTTAGACAGCGGCAAGCTGTCCCGTAAGACAGACTACACCAGCGACTTCGAGTACTTTATTCAGGGTACCGAACCCAAGGAATACGCCACCGGCGCCGAAGATGACAGCGACATCTTTATCGAAACACCGCCGGAAGAGCTGTTCCAGTAACTGTCTGTGTAACACCGTCTGTTAAACATTAAAAAACGCGCCGATTGGCGCGTTTTTGTTTGGCTCGAATCCGAGGGATAGCTTCTATTTGGCCTGTTTGGCAGCCAGTGCGGCCTTGACCTGCTCTACCGCGGTACCGCCGAGAATATTGCGTTTCGCCAGGCAAGAATCGATACCCAAATGCGGATAAACATCCTCCGCTATGATATCGGCATAGCTTTGCAAGACTTCAAGTGGCAAGGCTTCCAGTGGCTTACCCTCAGCAATAGCTTGCAGCACCACTTCACCCACAACGTGATGCGCCTGCCTGAAGGGCATGCCTTTACCCACCAGATAGTCCGCCAGTTCAGTGGCATTGGCGTATCCCTGTTGAGCTGCGGCCAACGCATTGGTTCGGTTAACCTTGACACCTTCGAGCACCAGAGCCGCCATTTTCAAGCACAGGCTCCAGCTGTCCATCACATCGAACAAGCCTTCCTTGTCTTCCTGCATATCCTTGTTGTAGGCGAGTGGCAGCGCCTTCATGGTGGTGAGGATCCCCATCAAGCTGCCGTATACCCTGCCCGCTTTACCGCGGATAAGCTCAAGCGCATCGGGGTTCTTCTTCTGCGGCATCAAGGAAGAGCCTGAGGTGACATTGTCGGCCAGCTCGATAAAGTTGGCTTCGCCGGAATTGAAGAAGATCATATCTTCAGCCATACGACTTAAGTGCATCATGCTGATAGAGGCGTCGCTGCAGAGCTCGATCACATGGTCACGATCAGACACGCTGTCCAGGCTGTTGAGGGTAGCAGAGGCAAAGCCCAGGCTGGCCGCCAGCGCCTGACGGTCAATGGCATAAGCCGTGCCCGCCAAGGCGCCACAACCCAGAGGGCAGGTGTTGAGGCGATTCAGAGCGTCCTGCAAGCGGCTGATATCCCGCTCAAACATTTCCACATAAGCCAAAGCCCAGTGGCCAAAGGTCACGGGTTGTGCCCGCTGCAGATGGGTATATCCCGCCATTACGGCATCCAACTCGCGCTCGGCCAAGGCCAGCAGCCCCTGTTTGACTTCAATCAACAGACTCAGCAGGTGTGCGCCTTCCTGTTTGCACCACAGCTTGAGATCGGTCGCCACCTGGTCATTGCGCGAACGGCCGGTGTGCAGCTTCTTACCCAAGTCACCCACCTTGGCGATCAGCTGTGATTCCACAAAACTGTGAATATCTTCGGCGCCGGAAGCGATGATCTGCTCCGGCGTATCTTTAACTTCTGCGAGCAACTCAGCCAGCGCCTGAGTCAGGGTCTGGCATTCCTCCTGGGTTAACACGCCGGCCTGGGTTATCGCCTCGGCCCAGGCGACTGAGCCCTGGATATCCTGCTCCAGTAAACGGAAATCCACCGGCAGGGAATCGTTGAAGAGTTTGAAAAGTTCGCTGCTTTGGCCGCTGAATCTGCCACCCCATAAAGCCATGATAAGGTCCTCTTTCTCGGGCATAAAAACTAAGGGGCGCCGATGCGCCCCTGATATACTGACGCTTACTTGCTGTTGAGCGCGCGGATACGGCTCGCCAATGAGTAGAGGCGGATAAAGCCTTCGGCGTGTTTCTGATCGTAAACCGTGTCTTCACCGAAGGTGGCAAACGCCTCGGAATACAGGCTATTGGGAGAACGTTTCTTCACGGCAACCGCCTGGCCCTTGAAGAGCTTGATCACCACTTCGCCGTTAATGTCCTGGGCCAGTGCCTCGGATGCCGCTAACAGCGAGTTGCACAGAGGCGTAAACCAACGACCATCATAGACCAGATGTGCCATCTGAGCGGCCACCTGTTCACGCCAGTTACGGCTGGTCTTGTCGAGCACCAACTCCTCTACCGCTCTCAGAGCAGCAAACATGACAGTGCCGCCCGGTGTTTCATAACAGCCACGGGACTTCATCCCCACCAGCCGGTTTTCAGTGATATCGATACGGCCAACACCGTGAGCGGCAGCAATCTGGTTCAGCTTCATCAGCGCCGCATAGGGGCTCAGGGCTTCACCGTTGACTTCAGTCACCCGGCAGTTTTCCACTTTCAGGCTGACATACTCAGGCTCATCTGGCGCATCCAGCGGATCGACTGTCATGGTCCACACCTCTTTGCTGGGCTCATTCCAGGGATCTTCCAGTTCCCCACCTTCGTGGGAGATATGCCAGGCGTTGGCGTCGCGGCTATAGATCTTGGTGGCCGAAGCCGAGGTCTTGATGTTGCGCTCGGCCAGGTAAGCCAGCAGATCTTCACGGCTCTCCATGGTCCACTCACGCCAAGGGGCAATCACTTTCAGATCCGGCGCCAGTGCGGCAAAACAGCCTTCGAAACGCACCTGATCGTTACCCTTGCCGGTACAACCGTGACACAAGGCGTCGGCGCCGACCTTACGGGCCACTTCCACCTGAGCCTTGGCGATGATGGGTCTGGCCATGGAGGTGCCCAGCAGATAGGTTCCCTCGTAGATGGCACCGGTTGCTATGGTGGGATAGATGTAGTCTTTAACAAACTCTTCTTTCAAATCAACAATATGACATTCACTGGCGCCGGAAGCCAACGCCTTTTCTGTCAAACCTTCGAGTTCGGCTTCCCCTTGTCCAACATCGGCACAAAAGGCAACGATCTCACAGTTGTTATAGTTCTCTTTCAGCCAGGGAATAATGGCCGAGGTATCCAGGCCGCCGGAGTAGGCCAGGACAACTTTTTTCACATCTGTGTTTTTCTGTGCAATAGACATCTTAATTTTCCTAGATTCAACTGGCCCTTGGCCATCAGCTCAAAAGTGTTACCAGAACGGCATTCTGCGCGTGCATGCGGTTTTCTGCCTGTTGCAGGATCAGAGAACCTTTGCCATCCATCACCTCATCTGTCACTTCTACCCCTCTGTGAGCGGGTAAACAATGCATAAAATACTTCACCTTATACTGATCCATCAGCGGCTGATTGATTTGATAAGGATTAAATTTTGCTTCAATATCAGAAAGTTCTGTTTGGTCGCCCATGGAAATCCAAGTATCAGTGTAGACGGCATCCTGACCTTCCAGGGCGGCGATGTCTGAAGTCAGTATCAGGCTGCCTCCATTCTCGGCCGCCAGTTGCTGTACTTCATTGACAATCAGACCATCGGGGAAATGCCCTTCGGGGCAGATAACCGTCATGCTGGCACCCAGAATAGCAGCGCCTATCATCAATGAATGGGTCACGTTGTTGCCATCACCCACATAGGCCAATTTCACCTTGCTCAAGTCACCGAGCTGCTCTGACAGGGTCAGAAAATCCGCCAGGGCCTGACAAGGGTGGTACAAGTCCGACAGCGCATTGATCACAGGTACAGTGCCGAACTCGGCCAGGCCTTCTATGGTCTTGTGGCTGAAAGTCCGTGCCACTATGGCGTCGGCCCAGCAGGAAAGGTTACCGGCGAAATCGGCAACAGATTCGCGCTTGCCCAAAGCACCATTTTGTTGATCCAAATAAAGACAGTGACCACCCAGCTTATGGATACCGATATCGAAACTGACCCTGGTACGCAGGGAAGGTTTTTCAAACAGCATCACTACGCTCTTGCCCGCAAGCGCGTGTCGGTAGTCTGCCGGATTGGCCTTGATCTTCTTGGCCAAGTCCAACAACGCCAGCAACTGGGATTGGGTGAGTTCTTTAATGGTCAACAGGTGCTTCATACTGCCTTCTCCTATGGTTTTATTTGCGTACCCACGGCTTCGCCCTGAGCCAATGCAGCCAGTTGCGCCGCATCTCTCCAGGAAGCAACCTGTACCGGCTGCCCCATGAGTTCTGCGACTTCCAACGCCGCCTCTACTTTGACTTTCATACCTTTCTCTATCACGCCCAATTTCACCAGGTCGTCGATTTCGCTACGATTAAGACTGGCGATCAACTGCCCCTTACCGTCCAATACTCCGGAAACATCGGAGAGCAGCACCAGCTTGCCCTGCACCAGCTTGGCCAGCACTGTGGCAGCCTGATCGGCATTGACGTTAAGCAGTTGCCCTTCGCTGGATACTGCAATGGAGCTGACAATGGGCATCCAACCCTGAGACAGGACGAAATTGATATAGCTGCCGTCTTTGGGGGAAACTTCACCCACCAGCCCCAAACGTTCATCTTTAATTACCGCATCGACCAAGTTGGCATCCGCCAGACTCATGCCAACGCTGGCGACACCAGCCTTGATGGCCGCCGCCTGCAGTATCTTGTTGGACATACCGGCCAGGGCGCCGGCGATGATCGGCATCTGCTCCGGCGGGGTGACCCGCAAGCCATCGAGCTTCACCGTATCCATGCCATTGGCCTTGAGCTGTTCATCCACCAGATAACCGCCACCATGAACCAGAACCACTTTCTGTCCCTGGGCCAACATTTTCGCCGCCGTATCCATCAGCCTGGCCATTCCCATCTCACACTGCATCAGTGCGCCGCCAACTTTCAGAACCAACACCTTGTCTTTCGTGCTCATAGTGACAACTCTCTCTAACCGTTCCGGGAATAATTAGTATTTAAAGTGAATATTTATGCATTGCAGCGCCTGACTGGCAGCGCCCTTCATCAGGTTGTCTATGGCACTGGCCACCACCAGATAATGGTTCTGTTCATCAAACTTCCACCCCAGATGACAATTGCCCGTGTGTACCACGTCATCCACCTTGGGAAATTGGTTCTGCTTTACGCTGACTATGCTCGAGCCATGGTAGATGCTGTAAGCCTCGGCAACGTCCTCAGTCCTGGTACCCGGCTTGAGCTGCAGCGTAATGGTGGCGAGAATGCCGCGTTTGAAGTTGCCAAGGTGCGGAGTAAAAATCACTTCCTGCCCCAGTTGGCTGGCGATTTCGGGCTGATGCCTGTGACCAAGCACACCGTAGGGCGTTAAACTCACTTCACAGAAACTGGTGTGCAGCTGCGCCTTGCGCCCGGCTCCGGTCACACCGCTAACGGCATTGATAACGGGGAAGGCATCAGTCATCAGTGACTTGAGCGGCTTAAGCGCCAACAGAGATGCCGTGGGATAACAACCGGGAACCGCAATCATCTTGCTGTTGGCAATGGCCTCGGCATTCCACTCGGCCAGGCCATAAACCGCCTGTGCCAATACTTCGGCTTGGTTATGCTCAAAACCATACCACTTGGGGTAGTTTGCAGCATCGCTGAAACGATAGGCACCGCTCAAATCAAATACCGCCAGCCCCTGGGCATAAAACCAAGCTGCCAATTCCAGGCTTACCGAATGTTCGGTCGCCAACGCCACGGCGTCGGCCTGTGCCACTATCTGCTGTTTGGCCTCTGGCGTTAACGGCTGCAACACTGCAGAGATATGTTGATATACAGGATAAAGCTCGGCCAGGCTTTTGCCCTTATCCAGACTATTTTCAGAGACATACAACCCTTGAATGCTTAACTCTGGCTCAGTTTGGATCAGGGCGGTTAACTGGGCACCTGTATATCCACTGGCCCCTATGATGGCGATATTTTTCATGGTTTCTAATTCTTCAAGCTAATCAAAAAAGGAAGGGCACAACGAAAGCCCGTGGCTCAGCGCCTAATGACAAGTTTATCGTCGCAGGGAGTTATTGCAGTTTTTGGTCTGAATCAAGCTCAAGGTCGAACTCAACATACTTAGTCTCACTGAATTTAGTCACCATGAAAGATGACACTGGCTTTAGCTGTTTGCTAGACTAACACAGCAATTTATTTATGCAATATATATGAATAGTTATTTTTAATGTTTTGCGGAATAGTCATGAAAAAACTGCCGGAACTCACAGAAAGCTTCAGTGCGCTTATCGCCTCGCCCTCCATCAGTGCCCTGGAGCCCGAACAAGATCATTCCAATGCTGCCGTTATCGACTTGCTGGCCAACTGGTTTGCCGATTTGGGGTTGGAGTGCCGCCGCCAGCCGGTGCCCGGCAGTCGCAACAAACATAACCTGCTGGCCAACCAGGGCACTGGCCAAGGGGGCCTACTGCTGGCCGGGCACACAGACACAGTACCGTTCGATGAAGGCCGTTGGCAGCATGATCCCTTTCGGCTAACCGAAAAAGATAACCTTTGGTATGGCTTGGGAACTTGTGACATGAAAGGTTTCTTTGCCTTGATATTGGAGGCCTTGAAACAACTGCCGCTGACACAAATGAAGCGACCTCTTTATATTCTCGCCAGTGCCGATGAAGAAACCACAATGAATGGGGCCAAGGCCTTTGCTGCCAACGCTGCAATCAAACCTGAATTTGCCATCATAGGCGAACCCACCAGCCTACGGCCGGTTTATATGCATAAAGGGCACATGGCTCAAGGCATTCGGGTAACGGGCCGCAGCGGCCACTCGTCGGATCCGGCCAAGGGACTCAATGCCATAGAAGTGATGCATCTGATCATAGGCCGGCTACTTAAACTCAAGCAGCATTTGAGCGAACACTATCGCGAAGATGCCTTCAGTGTGCCTTACCCAACCATGAACTTTGGCCATGTCCACGGCGGCGATGCCGCCAACCGTATCTGTGGTTGCTGTGATCTGCATCTGGATATTCGCCCGCTTCCCGGTTTGGCTTTGACCGATCTGCAACTCATGCTGCAGCAGTATTTACAGCCGGTCTGCGAACAATTCCCAGGGTCAGTTTCCATCAGCGAACTCTATCCCGGGTCGGAGCCGTTTGCCGATGATAGAGACTCTCCCTGGAGCCAACTGGTCGCCAGCCTGGCGGGACAGGCACCTCAAGTGGTGAACTATGCCACCGAGGCGCCTTATATTCGGCAACTGGGGTGCCACACTCTGGTATTGGGACCCGGCAGCATAGAGCAGGCTCATCAACCGGATGAATATTTGGATACGGCGCAGATCAAACCTACGATAAACTTGCTGAAACAGCTTATTTATCATGCCTGTATAAAATAATGATCCAGCCCACAGCCACTGGAAACAACGTGAGGCAAATACCTCAGCGTATTGACCATAGGGCACAGTGCTGGTTATTGTGCTCTACTCAAGTCCGCCCGAAACGACGACTCTTTCTCACTATTCTTTGGAGCAATCAACACGATGGCAGATATGTATGCATCCTTAAGATCCAACGTCAGTATGCTTGGGCAGATCCTCGGCGACACCATGCGATCCGATCTGGGGGAGCCATTTCTCGATAAGGTGGAGCAGATCCGTCAACTGGCCAAGAGTTCCCGTCAGGGTGATGAAAGCGCCCGTCAGCAGATGTTGGAACTGCTGACGGCCTTGCCCGATGACGAACTGGTGCCGGTCACCAAAGCCTTTAACCAATTTCTCAACCTGGCGAATATCGCCGAGCAGTTTCATACCATCAGCCGCAACTGTGATGAACTGGTGTGTGTACCGGATCCCGTGGAGCAACTGCTCGGACGCATGCTGAACGGCCCGATAGATCAGAAGCAGATGCTGTCCTGTCTGAGGGAGATGAACATAGATCTGGTACTGACGGCACACCCGACCGAGATATCCCGCCGCACCCTGATCCAGAAGTACTCATCTGTGGTCGATTGTCTGACGGCTCTGGAAAACGATCAGCTCAGCGAGCGCGAGTTTAAACAGATCAATCTGCGACTGCGGCAGCTAATTGCCCAGATTTGGCATACCAATGAGATCCGCCGCGAACGCCCGACGCCGGTAGATGAAGCCCGCTGGGGTTTGGCGACTATCGAAACCTCACTGTGGCAGGCGATTCCCGACTTTTTACGCCAGCTCAACGACCAGGTAGAAGAGCGCACCGGCAGCCAGCTACCGATTGATATCGCTCCGGTGCGATTCTCCAGCTGGATGGGTGGCGACCGTGACGGCAACCCCTTTGTTACCGCCAAGGTCACTCAGGAAGTATTGGATCGTAACCGCCATGCCGCCGCCAGACTCTATCTCAAAGATATCGTATCTCTGGTTGGCGAATTGTCCATGGAAGAAGCCAACGAGGAGTTGAGCCAGTATACCAACGGCAGCTGTGAACCTTATCGTGACGTGCTTAGAGATCTGCGCCAAAAGCTGCGCAACACCATAGACTATCTCAATGCCCGCCTCGAAGGTCATCAGCCTGAGGTCGACAGCCATAGCATCATCTGGCACCAGGACGACCTGAAAAGGCCGCTGCTGATGCTGTATCAAAGCCTGTGCGATTGCGGCATGAGTCTGATAGCCAATGGCTTGCTGCTGGATATGTTGCGCCGCTTGGCCTGCTTCGGCATTCATATGCTGAGGTTGGATATCCGCCAGGATGCAGAGCGCCACGCCAATGCCATTGCCGAGCTTACCCGCTATCTGGGCATGGGTGACTTCAACCATTGGGATGAGACAGAAAAGCAGGCCTTCCTGCTCAGGGAACTGGCCAACCGCAGACCCTTGATCCCGGTAAACTGGCAGCCATCAGACGAGGTGGCCGAGGTACTGGCAACCTGCCGCTTGATAGCCACTCAGCCTCAACAAGCTCTGGGTTCCTATGTGATATCCATGGCCAGCCAACCATCCGACGTGTTGGCGGTACTCTTGCTGCTCAAGGAAACCGGCTGTCACTATCCCATGCGGGTAGTGCCGCTGTTTGAGACCCTGGATGACCTCAACAATGCCGCCGATTGCATCTCTGCCCTGCTCGATATCGATTGGTATCTGGGTTACACCAAAGGCATGCAGGAAGTGATGATTGGCTATTCGGATTCGGCCAAGGATGCCGGAGTCATGGCCGCGGCCTGGGCACAATATCGGGCGCAAGAACAACTAGTTGCGGTATGCAAGAAGGCTGGCGTCAAACTGACCCTATTCCACGGCCGTGGCGGTACTATCGGTCGTGGCGGCGGCCCGGCTCACCAGGCGATTCTGTCACAGCCTCCGGGCTCAGTTGACGGACGGATCCGGGTGACAGAGCAGGGAGAGATGATCCGCTTCAAGTTCGGTCTCCCTAAGTTGGCAGTGCAGTCACTGGCGCTTTACACCTCGGCGGTGATGGAAGCCACTTTGCTTCCGCCTCCCGAGCCTAAACAGGAATGGCGGCAATGCATGCAGCGACTGGCCGATGAATCTGTACTGGCCTACCGCAGCATAGTCAGGGAAGAAGCTGACTTTGTTGCCTATTTCAGAGCCGCAACGCCTGAAGTGGAGCTGGGTAAGCTGCCACTCGGCAGTCGACCGGCCAAACGCCGGGTGGATGGAGGTATCGAAAGCCTGCGCGCCATTCCCTGGATATTTGCCTGGTCACAGAACCGTTTGATGCTGCCGGCCTGGCTCGGTGCCGGTGAGGCGCTAGAAGCCGCGGCCAAACGAGGAGAGCTTTCTCTGCTACAGGAGATGGAACGTCAGTGGCCCTTCTTCAACACCCGTATCTCCATGCTGGAAATGGTGTATGCCAAGGCAGAACCCAACCTCGCCCGCTATTACGACACCTGCCTAGTGCCTGAAGACCTGCGTCATTTGGGTGAAGCTCTCAGGGAGAGGCTGCAACAGGGGATCCAGGCGGTACTCGAACTGACCCGCTCTGACAGCCTGATGTCGCATACTCCCTGGAACAGGGAATCGGTGCGGCTTCGAAACCCCTATATCGACCCGCTCAACTTCCTGCAGGCCGAGTTGTTGGCCCGAAGTCGCAAGGAACAGGAAACCTCGGAACAATTGCAACTGGCGCTGATGCTGACCATAGCCGGTGTCGCGGCGGGCATGAGGAATACAGGATGAGGCTGCCCCTACTGCTGTCTCTGTGGTTGATGCTGATGTTGGGTGGCTGTGTCAGCCAATACAGCATCAGCGAAGGACAGCTGGAATCCTATCTGAATAAAGAGCTGCAGCTGGATAAGCAAGACACCCAGGGGCCACTGGCAACAAAGATCCAGTTAAATCGGGTAACAGTCAAATTGGGGCACAAGCCGGATACCATGGCGGTGAAAGCCACCTCAGAACTGATACTCAGAACGCCACTGTTTCCCCTGCGTGCCAGCCTGACAACAGAGTTTGAGGCCAAGCCTTGGTATGACAACCAAACCCATGGCGTCTATCTCCGTGGTCTGGAGTTGACCTCTGTCGAGTCCAATCCCAAGGATATTCAGCGGGCTTTACAGGGTATTGCCCCACAGTTGATGGACTTTATCCGCAACTTCCTCGAAAGTCAGCCGGTTTATGTTCTGGACACCCAGGACAGCAACCAAGCGAGACTGGCCGATATGACCAAGAGCCTTCAGGTTAAACCAGGCAAGCTGGTGCTGGAGTTTAAATAAATCAATATTCAGAGCACAAAAAAGACGCGGCCTTGGCTGCGTCTTTTTATTTAACCTATTGCTGCCTTTGACTATTTGGCAAATCGACCAATAGAGGAGTAGTCAACAATAACCGCCTCGCCCAGCAACTCGCGGCGCAGCATGTCATAGGCTACTGCGCTGCTGAGGCTGCGAACCAGCTCTCTAGAGCGCCTTGGCAGCTGAATCATCTGGCTGTAACAACCTCCCTTGGTTGCCAAGGCTATGGCAACAGTACCGACAGGCTTCTCCTCTGTGCCACCATCAGGACCGGCAATACCACTGGTGGCCAGAGCATAGTCGCTATCCAGTATCGCCCTGGCCCCCTTCGCCATCTCCTCAACGGTGGCAATCGACACAGCGCCATGGTCATCCAGAGTTGAAGGTTGTACCCCAAGAATACGCACCTTGCTCTCATTGCTGTAGGTCACTAACCCCTGATGCAAATAGGAAGAACTGCCAGGGAAAGCCACCAATTGGCTGGTCAACATACCTCCGGTACAGGACTCGGCCAGGCTAAGACTAAGGCCTGAATTCAACAACCTGTGATGGATCTCTTCCGCCAGTGTCGCGCGATTTTCGGCAACAACCGCAGTGCCCAAAACCTGTCGCACATGATTGGTGACTCGGGGCAACAGAGCAATGGCCTTATCACTGCGGGCAAACAACTTGATCTCTATATGTGGCATAGAGGAGCGATAACCTATGGTGATCCCTGCTGGCAACTCCAATGCTTCCAGCTTATCGGCCAGCGTCGATTCGCCATGGCCCAGGGTCAACAGCTTGTTCAATGCGACTTTTGCATCCAGGCCGAACTCCTGTTTGATAAAGGGCAGAAACTGCTCCTGAACCATATGTTTCAGCTCAAATGGCACCCCTGGAGTGAAGTAGAGCCAGGCACGATTGAGTTTGACTCTAAAGCCACAGGCCGTGCCAACCGGATTATCCACCATGACGGCAGACTCAGGCAGTAAAGCCTGTTTCAGATTACTGGCCGGCATCTCTCTGTTGTTACGGCTGAACCAGGCCTCCATCTTGGCACGCCATTCGGCGTTCTCAACCAGAGGCTCACCCTTAGCCTTGGCCATAGCTTCGGCCGAGAGATCGTCGCTGGTTGGCCCCAAACCACCATTAACCAGAATGATATCGGCATGGAGACTACGCTCCTGAAATACGGCTATCAGATCTTCGAGTCTATCCCCCACTGTGACCCTGCGCTGCACCTCAATCCCATGCTCCATCATCACATTGGCAAACCAGGCGGCATTGGTATCTACTATCTGACCGGACAACACCTCCTCTCCGGTACAAATCATCTCTAACTTCATTCAAAGATCCCTTTGGCAAAAACTGCATATACGTTAAGTAACCACTGGATGAATAGCAAGCACGGCTTGGAAGACACAAGAAAGGGAGAAACAGGGAGAGTGGAAAACCAGCATGACACGCAGTTTCGAGAGTTGTACGCACGTTAGTTTGCAGGGGCAGAAGTCGATTTGTCGCGGGGTAAAGTTCAACGCAGTTCTGGATAAAAAGTCTGTGGATAAAAACGAAAAAAGCCTCATCTTTCGATGAGGCTTTCTCTTTAAGTTGGCGGAGCGGACGGGACTCGAACCCGCGACCCCCGGCGTGACAGGCCGGTATTC